>CANOGH010000009.1 GCA_947565505.1 uncultured Candidatus Saccharibacteria bacterium
TTTTGTCGTAAATATCTCTTACCCCTCATACTAAGATGTCGGTAAGATACACCAATGATCGCAAGCAAATGCTTGTCATGCTTTGCGTCATCTAGGGCTTTTTGGTCAAGCATGGCCTCAGCTCGCAGTTTGCGTTCACGTTTACCATCGGCTACCGCAAGCAACGCTTTAATCTCAGCTTGAGTCGGCTTAGTAATGTCGTTGATGGTTCTCGATCTATCTCTGCATTTATCTTTCGGTTTTTCTTTTGCCATAATTTCTCCTTAATTAATTCTGGGTGTTGATAAATATTGCCAATAATCTTTAACTCGTCTGAATCAAAGGCTGAGAGTATTGCACTGCCTCCATGACCATCGAATAGAGCAAAACCAGCTTTCTCAAACCCAACTACTCCTCTAAACTTGTATTCTTCTCCCATGCACTCACAGGTTACTTGCAGAATAAAACCTTCATAGATTCTGCTACTATCTTTGTCGACCATGCCTGTATCAGATAACTTTACGAACCGACCGAGACATTGCAATCTTAGTTCTTCGTTGCTACCGTAAAGGTCATTTTCTACCTTACAAAAGTCTCTGACTTCAGCTTCTGTGGCGAACTTTTGCAGATCTTTATCCCAGAACATAAAACCAACTGGGGAAGTCACTAAATTATTTGATCTCATTTCCACATTCCTAATTTCTTGTAGATTAAAATTGCCATTGGAAATATCATTAAGATCGAGAAAAATAACATCAGCTCTAAATCTCCGATAAACGCTAGAATAGCAATTACACAGACAATTACGGCTAGTTTTGCTAGGAAAATCATGCGCTTAGTGCCAACTTTAACACGCTAAACACAATGCCTAGTACTGCTACCACTAAAGTACTGAGACCGATTAATAAAATTACTCCTAGTGCCATAGCAGAGCTCTCTGCTTGAGTATCCAAGTGATCGCTGAGTTCTCGATCTTTAGGCTTAAGCTTTTTAGGGGAAAGAAAAACCACCTTGGGTGGATAGTCATCAAATGGTAGTCCAGTTCTCGGTGCGACCACCTTAATATTGCGATGCTGATATGTTTGTTTACGCATTTTACCTCACTTATGTTTACCTAAATGGAGTGCTCCTATATATGAATAAGGAAACAGAAGCACCCTGATGAGCAGACCGGGGTGGAAATTGATCTACTCATCAGGAACTTGAGGTGGGATAAAATCCTATAGAGAAAAACCTCAAGTCCTGTTATATTAAGTTGTGGATGGTCACTATCCACGGAGGTAGTAGTGCGCATAGCCTGGTTTAGCCAAGCCTCGCGCATATAGGGGAATGATCCCCAAAGTTTTACTTCTTCTTGAGCGTCAAAAAGCCATTGCGTGGATTCTCATTAACTACGCGATCTTCTGGTAAATCACAAGGTGTGCCTTTGCCACCTTCTTCATTCTTAGTAAAGAAATAGATTGTCTGAGGTTTGCCACCGCGCAAGGTAACTTCTGATTTATGTAGATAGTAAGTAGTGCCTTTACTATTGGTATGTTGATATGACATGCTATCCTTTCTGTTAATTTTGTTGGAGTATTGGTGCCGTCACTGGGGCTCGAATCCAGTTCTCTCGCTCTTCAGGTGAATGTTCTAGCCGCTGAGCTAGAGCGACACCTGTGTCAGTTTAGGGAATTGAACCCTAATCCCAGATACTTACATCGACAAGGTTTTTCTCCATTATTAGGCTTCGGATACTTCGTCTTGGCCTACTCGAATGGTCTGGTACGCAACCAGCACTGACGTGTTTTTTGGTAGAGGATGCTGGTACCACCCCAGCGTCAATCGTATATAAGACGACCGCTCTGCTTTTGAGCTAATCCTCTAAGTTAGGGCAGACGACCGGCGCTAAATGACGAACTGCGTTGAAACCCGGTTTATGTCATTTTCTAATCTGCCCATAGGAAGTTATGGTGGCACGGTCTAAACGGCTAATAGTAATGCTAGGAACCTATTAGCGCCACCAGCTGTTATTCTTGATTCTCACTTTTATGTACTGTACAGTGATTTTACCTTTCCTAAAATGGGCACCATTTCAGCTTAAACTTCTCCAACTCTTCGTCTGTTGGTGGAGTATAATCTAATGGCTTAGCGTTACGTTTCTGACCATTCGCACGTAAAGCGTGGACCCTAGTCATTTCTGCACTTGCCTGTTTACTGGTAAAACCAGTTTGTTCAAGTTTGTGGACATACCAATTAGCCTCCATGAATCCAATTGCATCAGAATACCAGTCACGTAGTTCGTTAAGCTGATTATTAGTTGCTGGTTTTGGCATTGATTTGTGCCTTTCTTTTAGCAAATGCTGGTCGGAGAGTTTGCTTTTGTCTGGCGGTAAGTTTGAGTGAACTCCAGTACTTAACTAAATCTTCTTCTGTGTTAAGTTGTCGAATATGAGTAAAAACTTCTTCAAAATCTATTCTATGATCATTTTTCTGATTGGGATTTTTAGCAGTTTTTTGACTAAAATTCTTAGGATCTTCGACTTGATCGTCGTCGTTGCAGGCAACCCTTTTGGCAAGCATAGTCGTGTAGCGTCTAGCATAGGTCAGTGCTGATCCGTAAGCCTGTGCTGGGTTCATTCTTGATGCTGGCAATTCTATGATTTTTGCACCAAGTTGCCACTCGTTATTATCATCTTTATACTCAATGTATTCACCGTAGTCTGTAGGTTTGATACGCATTTCTGGAATTTCTACACCAGCCTCAGCTATATCGGCTAAATTGGAGTAGTTGTAACTAAATTTTTCGCCTTTGGCCGTTGATTTATTCTTCACTACTTTTGAAGTAGTGGTGCTGGCAGCTTGTGAATCAGATGCTTCTGATTCCACGACCGCTTTTGAATCGACATTTACTGACTCACTTACTTCGTCTTTTTTCATTCAAATAAACTCCAAATCCTTCCTCTCAAGCCCTCGTCAAAAATAATCAGGAATAATGCGATTCCTAGTGCAATAAACCCGAGGCTCTCGTTTAATGTGATATTACAAGCAATTATAAAGGCACTGCTCACGCCTAGTAAAAACAGCGTAATTCTCTTAATTGGCACGTAGCCGTTAGGTAGAATAATCGTCACTTGATTCTTTTCCTGTTCATTTACTTCAGTTTCTTTCCTGTTCATGTTTGTTTTTCTCCTTGGTTTTTGTTCTAGCCACCGTTCCCACCACCAAAGCACCAACAACGCTCAAAATAGCGCTTTGGTTTTACTGATGGGAATAGTGGCTAGAGATTTTTTATAATTAAGGTTAATCTATCTGAGTAGATCCGTCTGTCTGGTTTCTAAAAATACATACTAAACCGACTACATAGATTACTCAGACGATTAACTCTTTTTAATAACTTAATCGCGACTCTAACAAATTGTTAATTAGCTTAAACTGGTCTAAGCTGTAGCTCGTTTATTGGTGCTACGGAGCCATAAAATAACTGGTTCGAGAGTATTTTGTAGCCCCGATGGCATCAAAAAATCGGGCAACGCCCGATTTGAAAATGCTTGCAAATCTGTTTTCCATATCATACTATTGTATGATATGGAATTATAGTGTATAATAATAGAGAGATAGGGTATTTACGAACCTGCCAACAGCTCTGCCAACTTTGTCCGTACTGCGTCTGTTTGTGATGCTAGGAGGTGGAGACGATGACTTATGGTATCATAGGCTAATTTAATTGTGCGTTGAAGAGCGGGTTGATCCGCCTTAGTGTCACAGAAAGCACGGAACGCTGCGGCTTCAGACTCCGTACGTATGACACTGGCAGCATATTCAAGATAACTCTCTAGCGATTTTTCACCGTTCAATTCTAGCACAAAGTCCCAATGGCTATATAGCCAATCGAGAGCCTGTGCTTTTGTATAATGATTTCTTACCAGACAGACAAAGAGAAAAACGTGATCTTGCGGACGCACAGTCTTAGTATCTTCTAAGAGTTCGAGCATCCGCTGATAGTTTGCTGGCAATTTCGCTCCACTCAGCACCCGGCGAAGGTCGGCCTTGATCTTTGGATGATGGATGCGTAGAAACTCTTGATAAAGTTGATCAAAATACTGGGTATCATCTTGTTGTTCGGCAAGGTATAATTTACTTCTAAGAACAAAAACCAGCAATTCAGTTGGGATTGCAGTGAGTTCTGGCTGATAAAGATTAGCTAGCTCACGCATCACAATTTCGTCCTGTGCAAAACAGGCAAGCGCTAACAATAATACGCGCAAATTAACCTCATCGGAATTCTGAGTGTCGCTAGCGATCCCTAACTTAGCTAAAGGCTGGTGTATTAACTTACGTATAAACTGGCGAAAATCTTGCCGTTCGGTACTGTCTGGAGGGAAGAAAATTTCCAACAATGACAGTATATCGTCCAACACGCTCCAAATTGGCGCCGCCGTTTCCGTCTGAAACCAAGCAAGTAGCTCGAGTAGAGAGGCAGCAGGTACGTGTTCTGCCTCTGCCAATAAACGCCCGTCGGTAAGGAGACGAATTTTTTGTTCGACTGTTAGCTGATCTAACCGATCAAGCTTGGCTTGAAAATCCTCAGTATCCAGATCAAGCAAGTAGTGGCCAGACATATCGTCAAACACTTCTGGCAGAGGCCACCGACTAGCGTCCGTCGTACCGTCCAGCAAGAAACGTTGTTGCTCCCACTGCTCTAGATCATCGTTTTGAAGATGACGCAAGGCAGGAAAACCGGGCTGAGTAATCCAGGCATGCATGAATTGCTCCACATCAAATTCGGCATAAGGCTTGAGACAGGTCCATAAATCGTCGCCCACAGTATTTTTAAATTGAAACCGCTCGAAATAGTCATGAATTCCTTGAAGAAATTTTGATTCACCCATGAGACGGACCAGCATATATATTAATCTGGCACCTTTCGCGTAGACAATGGCCGGATCAAAGAGAGTAGCAATTTCATCAGGGTGTTTCACTGCCTGCTTAACCGATTGTACATCACGGAGTGCATCACGCTCTAATGCAGCAATACAATCGCCCGCGAAAAAGTCGTACCAGACTTTTAATTCCGGATAAAGCTGATCAGCACAGTAATACTCCATGATCGTCGCGAATGATTCATTTAGCCAAAGGTCATCCCACCACTGCATCGTCACGAGATTGCCGAACCACTGGTGCGAAAGCTCATGTGTAACCGTTGTAGCCACCGTGCGCCGGTTAGCCAGGGTGGAGTTTTGATCAATTAGCATCATAGATTCGCGATAAGTAATTAAGCCCCAGTTTTCCATGGCACCTGCCTCAAAATCTGGCAAGGCCACCTGATCAAGCTTAACGAGCGGATATTCAATACCAAACTGCTGCTCGTAGTACTCTAGGGTACGTTCGGCGGCCTGATTAGCAAATAGAAGTGACTCTGTACTGTGGTTTAGTGCGCAATAAGACGTCACGAGGATTCCCTGCCCGTTTATACTGGAAACCGATCTAAATGGACCGATTACCCAGGCAAGTAGGTAGGGCGACATGGGTGGCGTATCCTGAAATTTAAACTGATTGTGATCTTGAATAGCAATTGGAGTATTAGCAATGACAATATCTGTCGAACGGTGATCCAGATCAATTAAGGTAAGGCTAAAGATAGCCTTGGCGGCTGGCTCATCGATACAGGGAAATGCCTCTCTAGCATAATGCGATTCAAATTGCGTCGCTACGATACGCTGCTCTTCTCCTTGCCACTCATAAGTAGAAAGGTAACAACCTTGCATGTTATGGTTTAATTTGGTTTCATAATCAATCAGAACAGTGACTTCGGAACTGTCCGGCACAGCATGGTCGAGTGGGATTATTAGGACTTCACCATCATAATTGTACGGGCGCTCAGCAAATTCGTGATCGCTGTGGTTTTCTAAAATTAGTTTCAAGCTTTTGATTTGTAGATTTACGCCATGAAACTTAATCACAGACCGGCCACGTTCTACGAATCCACGAATTTCTACTTTACCAGCAATTTTCTCCTTTTGACGCGAAATAGATAGTTCTAAATTATATGATTGTGGTCGAAAATGCTCTAAAAACTGTTCCATATTCTATATTGTAACATGGGCACGAAACTTCTAGTTAGAATATTTTCATAATTTTCCGTCTTAATTTTAGAAGTTTTTTGATTTTATCCCATCAAAATCTGGCCGGCATAACCAGCTTATATTTACATATTAGCACACTTTATTTAAGAAGTCAAGTACTTTTAACATAATTCGGTCTTGTTCCACAAACATTTTCGGCGCCTAGTTAGGATAGTGTCAGTTATTCTAACTAGGCGTTATTCTGGTGGCAATAGTTCAATTTCGAGATTAGCAACCTTACGTGATAAAGTACTAACACTAGGGATTCTTGCAAAGATACCGCATAGGTGCAGTATACACTCGGCAAACTTTCTTACTTCTCTGAGAGGTTGATGATAAACTTCTCGCAGTACTAAGATAAATATAATTAGCTCATCAGAAGATTCTTCTGGATGGCCCTGAGTATGCTTACGGAATGGTTTCTTGAAAGCATTCTTCCGCTATGCTTCTTTCACTAGGACTGTAAAGTCTCCTCGCTTTGCTAAAGCTAAATCATATTCCCGCCAATTTTTAATTTTCTTACCATTTTTATGGTTATTGGTGTTATTATAATTATGAGTAGTTTTGTTTTTATTGTTCATAATTTAAGCATAAAACTACTCATTTTTATTATCTAGTGGAATGTTTGTAGAACAAGACCGATGCAAGGAATAAAACCTGACTAAAGAAGCAAAATAGCACCAAAAGCTATATATTTGGTAAATCCAGATATTGTAGGCCCCTACACGAATTTTAGCATGATCAATATATTATCCCTCCTAACACTATAGCTGGATCACGAGCTCATTAGACCACTCGTGAGACTTCTTCAAGCGTTGTTTCACCATTAAGCGCAGCCAGAATACCCTTCTGTTCTAATGTCAACATGCCGTGCCGCATCGCATCCCGCTCAATGGCGCGGGTGTTAATATCGCTAATATCACCTCGAAGATACGCTTGGATGTCTTCGGAAACAATCATTTGTTCCATAATAACCGTCCTGCCCTTGTAGCCAAATGGATATTCATCTGAAGCTACTGGCCGGTAAAGGGTAATATTACTCAGATCTAAGCCTAGACCGTCCATAGCCTTACGGATATAATCCTGCGTAGCAGCGTCTGGCTGGTATGATTCTTTAGTGGGCGCAAGCTTACGAACTAACCGCTGTGCCATTAGCAGACGAATTGAATTGGCAAAAATCGGATTCGTACCGATCAAATCGATCATGCGCGCAAAAGCCGCCGAAGTAGAATTCGCATGGAAGGAGCTGAGCACCAAGTGCCCAGTGATGGACGCCTGGATGGCAGTCTTGGCAGTATCGGCATCGCGAATCTCGCCCACCATCACTACATCTGGGTCAAGACGCAGAACTGAACGCAGGCCTTCAGCGAAAGAGCCCCCATCATTAGTATGAATTGGAATTTGTGAAATACCCGTGATGCCGTACTCAATCGGATCCTCAAGAGTAATAATCTTACGATCTGTAGTGTTAAGTGCATTAAGAATGGAGTATAGCGTAGTACTTTTACCAGAGCCGGTAGGGCCCACCATGAGCACTAGTCCTCGAGGATGGGAGACCACTTCTTCAATATTGGCTAATTCTAAATCGGAAAGCCCCAGCAGATTAAGATTCAATAGCTGCTCATCGAAGTTGAACAGACGTAGCACAGCATCTTGTCCATACATGGTAGGAATAGTCTCAACGCGAATATTCAATAAGTGCGAGGCGCCGTCACGGTAGATCTCTTGTTGCATATGTCCAGATTGAGGCTGGTTTGAGGCGGTGGAAACATTGGCTCGCGATGATAATTCACCCATTAGGATACGGTACCTCGACTTATCCAAAATCGCAACTGGGTGCAAAATCCCGTCTACGCGCATCCGGATCCGAATTTCCTCGCGCATATTTTCAATATGGATGTCTGATGCCCCTAGCTTATCAGCTTGCTCAATCAAGAAATCAAAAACCTTATCCGTAGCTACAGTATTCAGGGTATGGCTAACCTCGGTGATAGTTTCTGAGTCCCCGTCATTGGCGATCCGAATATCATCATAATGCACTTCTTTAGGCGGATCATAGCGTAACATGAAATTTTTGTAAGCCGAACCAGAGATCAGAAAAAAATCTACACGCTCACCATTATTTTCGTACTCCTCATGGAGAGTCTCAATCAGACTGCGTGGCGTTTGGCTTGTTACCATAAATTGATAGTGTTCCTCACCGTGACCTTTTTGTAGAGGAATAATAAAGTTTTTGCGCATATCGCTTACTTCGACTAAATCCGGGATGAGTTCAACAGTTTGTTCAAAGTCACGAGTATCCAGGTAGGGCAAACCGATCAAGCGCGCGCGCTCGCGTGTTGAATTTTCTTCATTTTCTCGGCGTTTACGTTGTACTTGATCCTCGTCCATCTTATTTCCTCACCCGTTTTAGCTAAAATTCTTATATTTATTATAGCATATTTAATTCAACAGCTACAAGAGATCTTTGAGCTAAATCTTGCTAGAGTGTTGAAGACCATTATCTGATGCAATCTACCAATTGCAAAAACAGACGTATATTTTAACAGGCGCCACTTCATGGGGTTTACTGAAATTTTAATAATCGTATTTATATAACGTTTCAGTAGATGACTCTTCAACCGCAGCTTTCGCAGCCTGATAGCTAAAACCTTGTCGTAAAAGATACTGCAAAAGTCCCTTATCATTATATTTCTGGCGTTTTTTCATGACTACCTTAGAGATTTCCTCCTCCTCAGTGCGAGGTGACGCAGCCAAGGCTTGACTAATGATATTTTTATCAACTCCTTTTTGCATCAATTCTGCAGAAAGTCGTCTTTCACTAATCCCCTTTCTCAGATAGCGATTTTCGACGTAATATTTTGCAAAAATTTCATCGTCTAGGAAATGTTTTTCAATCAGGCGTTGCAGTACTAATTGAGCGGTCTGTTCGCCAATTTCGGCCAAGGGACGTTTTTCTTCTTCGAGACGTTTCTTGTTAAAGAGTTGCCGACGATACTGGCGACGACGGAGATACATTTTGGTCTCTAGGATTGAACGCGGCCGTGTCATACACCATTCTAGAGTGCGCTGGTAAAGTTTGCCAAATTCCGAAGCTTCTTTCAGCTCTCGCAAACGGACAGGCGAAACTTTCAGTCCCACCTTAACTTCTAAATCAATAACCTGCGCAACGTCTAGCGAAAAGGAAAACCTACCGTTAATAAACACATTGACGCGGTTAGAGTCATGTACTCCGGGCGTTAATTTCGTGATAATATCCTCGCCAGGATCAGCTTGAATTTGCAAATACTCATTGGCACCTTCAAGGTCAAGCTCTGTCAGATCGACGTCATCGTCTGCCGACTTACCGTCTTCGCTAGCATCACCCAGTTCTGACGGCATAACATCGGCAGAGCTTCCATATATGAGCTCAGCCTCACGCTCGCGCGCAAGTTGAGCCTTATCCTCTTCATTGATTGACTCGATTTTCAGCATGCGTTTTCCCACCCTAGCCGATCTTAGGCGACCGTTTCTTCCATAGGCGCAGCTGCAACCTCTTCTATTTCTTCTTCGTCGTCAATATTGGCAGCCTTACGTACTTTAGCCTCGATTTCTTCTAACAATTCTGGATTTTCGCGTAAGACATTTTTACCGTTTTCGCGACCTTGTGCCAACGTTTCGCCATTATACTTAAGAAAGGCGCCTGCTTTATCAACCACGTTGTATTGCACGGCGAGGTCCAAGACGTCACCAACCTTGCTAATACCTTCATTATACATAATATCAAATTCAGCTGTTCTAAATGGTGCAGCGATCTTGTTCTTGACGATTTTCACCTTTGTACGGTTACCAGCAATATCTTCGCCGTTCTTAATTTGACCGATCCTACGAATATCCAACCTCACCGAAGCATAAAATTTCAAGGCGTTGCCGCCAGTGGTGGTTTCTGGGCTGCCAAACATGACACCAATCTTCATGCGAATTTGATTGATAAAAATTACCGTGGCTTTAGATTTAGCAATGATACCCGTCAGTTTACGCATCGCCTGAGACATGAGGCGAGCTTGAAGCCCCATTTGCGAATCACCCATGTCGCCATCAATCTCTGCCTGTGGCACTAGAGCTGCCACCGAGTCTACCACGATTAAATCTACGGCGCCGGACCGTACTAGAGTCTCACAAATCTCCAAAGCCTGTTCGCCGTTATCTGGCTGCGACACGAAGAGATTGTCCGTATCAACACCGATTCGCTTCGCATATGCTGGATCAAGAGCGTGCTCCGCATCAATAAAAGCCGCCTGCCCACCCTGCTTTTGGATTTCTGCGATCGCGTGCAAAGTGAGGGTAGTTTTACCAGAGGATTCAGGCCCGTAAATCTCAATAATGCGACCTCTGGGGTAACCACCGCCCAAAGCTAGGTCCAACGATAACGATCCGGAAGGTAAAAGTTCAACGTCAATCTTACGTGTTTCGCCAAGCTTCATAATTGATCCCGTGCCAAACTGTTTGGTGATTTGGGCAATTGCTAAGTCTAAAGCCTGTTTTTTACCGCAGTCTTCTGTGATATTTTCTGATTTTGTGGATTTCTTTACCATATTACCTTCCTGTTATTACCTTTATTGTAACACTATATATCAAAAAAATGAATTATTACAATCATAAGCGTGTTTATAATTGTGGCCGTAAAATAAAAGCCACTTTAATTAATTTTTTGAAATATAGCTAGAATTCCAATTTCCATAGCATCAACAAGCTGACTGAGTGGTTTTACTCAGCCTATTATTACTATGATAGCACAGATAATTAATTTTGTCAATAGTTTTTTGAAATAATAGGTTAGGTTCGACAGTTTAGCACCAATATGCTTGCCAAAACGATTTTCGAAGAGACAGTAAACTAATTATAAAACAAGACAGAGAAAATGATTATCTAAGTAACACTTCTACATTTGAAGGCATTCTAGTCTCTCCATTCTAAAGAGGATAACAAAAACCCAATTTCAGGAAGCGTCAGACTCGATATTGCCCGCAAAATCCGGATCACGAAAGGGATTAACAAATTCGGGAATGATTTCAGTTTTAGCCTCACTGGCGGACTCGCCCTTAGCGTGCTCATCTTCAATGGTAACGTTATAATCATCGACCTCAATAATAGAATCCCTAGCAATCACTAACTCTGGGTCCAGTAGAGCCTTCCAAAACGGTCGTCGTACGATCAGTTGGCGCACTTCCCAGTCGGTCGTATTAACCGTGTAATCAAGGATTTTACCAATTTTACTACCCTTTTTAGTGCGGACATTTAGATCAATCAGATCAAAATTCAAGGCTATAATTTGATCAATTTTGATGACTTCCCCATCACTAGCGAAGTCATCAGCCGAGTCAACAATGATTCCCATTTTAGAATACTCACGAACACTACGGACCGGCAAAATGTTGCCGCCTTCACCGGCCGCCGCCGTGGCTTCTAGACGAAAAGCGATGATCGCTAACGCGTCTGGGTCGATTAGGCAATGCGTTACCTGCGCAATCTGAGTACCGGTATGTAGACTGAGTACTCTAGCATTTTCTAGAAACGAAGCATTAACCAACATATTTAACCCAATTATAACACACTTTCTCTCTAGCTTGCGCAATAAGACGATTCTTTACTTGATCAATGGCTTCTCCCACATTGCTGGGTAGTCTGCACGGCCAAGCAATGTGGCGACTGTAGCCGCTAAATTGGTGAGGCCAGCATTTTTTAATCCGGCATTTTTGTATTTCTTGGCATTTGGAGTATTGTCGTAGAAAATGCATGGCACCAAGTTAGTTGTGTGCGATGTTTTAGCTACGCCCTCTTTGTCCAAGAGCTCCTCGGCATTACCATGATCAGCAGTAATAATCAACATGCCGCCTAGTTCATCAACTTTCTTCGCTAAACGTGCTAACTGAATATCCACTGCTTCAACTGCAACGATAGTTGGTTCAAGTTCAGCAAAATGCCCAACCATGTCGCCGTTCGGATAATTGATGCGGATAAAATCATATTTATCCATCTCTTCTATAACAACGTCAGTAATTTCTGCAGCCTTCATCCATGGTCGAGTATTAAAAGGCTGAGAATCTGATTCAATCTCAATTTGTACTTCTCCTGGAGCTGTTGCGTAACTATTGCCATTAAAGTAGTAGGTGATGTGTCCGAATTTAACCGTCTCGGAAACGGCCAGCTGCGAGATACCTTCACGACCCAGAAAAACGTTCAACGGGACTTCGATTACTACTGGCGGCACTAGGGTATGTTCCGGTATATGCTTGTCGGCATCGTATTCAGTAAGACCCACAAAATAGACTTCTGGACGTGGATTAGCTACTGCCTGGGCGACTTTGCCAGCAGCCTCCGATACGCTATTTACAGTTTTGCTGATAACCTCAGATAAATCGCCAGTAGTTTCAATACTAGTATTCACTTCATCAAAAGCCTTTTGCACACGTGCGATCAGTCCGTTAGCATTTTTCTTGGGAATCGCCTTAGTAACAGTTTGTGTTTTTCCGTGATCGGAACTCGCCGTAATGGTTACTGAAAAGTTAGCCTCATCCTGAGATTTGGCGCGCGGCACAATTTCATCGTATAAGGTACGCTCAAATTTATGAAAATTCTTTTCAGTGAATGCGCGAGCAATTTCAATTGCGCGATCCGCACGAAAATCGTAGTAAACAAAAGCATCGCCAGTCGATACTGGACCGACCGGTTTACCATTTTTATCAATAACCACAAAGGCTGGCAGATATTGATCCTGAATTTTAGGATTAGCCTCGCGGAAAGTTTTAATAGCAGCCTCAGCCGAGCTGAAGAAGTATAATTTACCATGTTCCGTCTCGACCGCATCTCCCGACTTGGGTTTCTTGCCGTTAAGATTAGCCGCACCGCCAGTAACCATCATGTTCCAACCTAGCGCAACCATTCCCCAGTCATTTTCGTAACGATCGGCGACTGCAACCATACGACCAGCGCCAGAGGCAATCGCAATATCAGCATCTTTGTATTGTTTGCAAAATTTTTCAATACGTTTAATATATTTTGGCTCAGATTGCGGAGAAACATCACGACCGTCAAATATGGCGTGAAGTCTAATTTTACGCACCCCGTCCTGATAAGCCCGATCAATCATTGCTTCAAGATGTTTTAAATCGCTATGTACGCCACCGTCAGAAAAAATCCCGGCAAAGTGCAGTGTATGTTCGGCTCGTTTTTCGTGTCCTACAGAAGTTCTACGAACGATTTCGCGCCATGAATCGGTATCCCAGATTGCGCCAGTGGCAAATGCTTCTTCAACCTGGGCAATACCTTGTTTAATCTTCTGACCAGCGCCCATAGCATTATGGCCAACTTCGGAATTACCCATTTGACCCGACATAATTCCCACCGCTTCACCCGAAGCATTGAGCGGGATATTGAGATATTTGCTCATCGCCATGTCTAGAAATTCTGTACATGCCTGATGCACTGCGTTGCCACTACGTGCTGCACGCATACCAATTCCGTCCATTACGGCGAGCACGATTGGTCCTTGATATTCTATTTGCTTATTTTTCATATTTCCTCCTTCACGGTCATTTATGGTCTTGGTACTTGCTGAGTAATGCAGTGGATATTGCCACCACCGAGCAATAATTCACGGGCATAAATTGGTTCAATAGTCTTATCTGGAAATAATGCCTGTAAAGTATTGATGGCATCCTGATCATGTGGATCATTAAAGATTGGTAAAATAATGGCACCATTGCAATTATAGTAATTAACATAGCTGGCCGGTAACCGATCACCCTCGTTGCGCGGGAAACTACCTTCTACAATATCAACGTGGCGCGATTCGTGATCGGTGATTGTAACGGGATTCGGAACATGCATTTTGACAACTTCGATTTTACGGCCTTTAGCATCAGTTTCGCTCTCAAGATAATCCAGAGCGATTTTAGACCGCATATACTGGGGATCGTCACGATTATCCTCCCATGCCAATACAACTTTACCTGGCGCCACAAACTGACATATGTTGTCAACGTGACCATTAGTATCTTCATCCATATAAATTCCCTGCGGTATCCACAATACTTTCTCTGCACCACAATAGGTTTTAAGCATCTCTTCAATTTCTTCTTTCGTCATATTGGCGTTGCGACCTTCATTCAGCAAGCATTCTTCAGTGGTCAAAATTGTACCTTCACCGTCACTGTGAATACTGCCGCCTTCCAGAATAAAATCACTGAGATGATAATAATCTGCACCTTCAATGGCTGCCATTTTTGCAGCTACCCAATCATCTTGGTCCCATGGAAAATATAGGCCGTTAACCAATCCACCCCAAGCATTAAACTTCCAGTCAACCGCTCGCATGCCCCCGCGACCGTTAATAACAAAGGTGGCACCACAATCCCGAATCCAGGCATCGTTATTGCTCATCTCTACAATCTGCACGTTGGGCATATTCATTTCAATCAGGTGCTGATATTGTGATTTATTGGTACCAACCACAACTGGCTCATACTTGGCAATGGTACGAATTACCTTTTCGAATGCTCCTTGAGCCGGCTCAGCGTTGTCACGCCAGTTATCTTCACGCTCAGGCCACAGAAGATAAGTGCAGCGGTGCTCACGGAACTCAGCTGGCATATAGTAACCGTCTTCTTTTGGTGTACTTCCAATAATTCTCATTCTCTTAATCTCCTTTCTTTTTATCTTCTTACTGCTGCTCGTTTACGAGTAGTAGTTTTACGCGTGGTGCGACTGCGCTTCTGGTAGTTTTTACGACTCATGTTCCAGACAATAATTTCGCCAATAATAATTGTGATACAACCACCAACAATCAATGGCCAGTTATATTCAAACATTTCGAGGTTGAATTCGGGGAACAGAGTGAAGAATAAAGCAATCATTAAAAGCAGGAATGGTACTACGCCAAAAAGTGTAATCTTAATCTTGCCGCCTTCAATCCAATAGCCACCTTTAGTGCGTGGACCACTCTTATGTAATTTAAGGAAGGCCATAAACATTGGTACATAGGCGAGAAGCAGAGACACTAGACTTAGCGAGAAGAAAGTCCAGAATAAATTCGTAATGTCATCGCTTACGAACTCTGCCAGCAAGATACCGACCACGGCAATTACGGCTCCGACAACTCCAGTCCAAATTGAAGGTACATAAGGCACTCCGTCCTTAGTGCGCTTGGCCCAGGATTTAGGAAATGTACCGTCTTCGGCCGCATAGGCAATCACCGAGTTAACACCAAAGTTCCAGGAGGAAATGTTAGCAACTAATGTGTAGATGAAGAGTCCGCCGATAACAATCATAATTGCCTTCATAGCTCCAGCCGAGAAACCAATAATTGACATGAGCTGGCTATAACTGTCAAGTAAACCAGAATCCGAGCTTAGCTCTTCTAGCGGAATTGCCACACCAATACCGAAGGAAGCCAGAATATAGAAAAAGGCAATCAGTACGCCACCAAGAATAATGGCTTTAGGAATCTCCTTCTTCGGATTATCCATATCATCGGCAAAGGTTGAAACTACCTCAAAGCCCAGCATGTTAAAGATGATTAATGCCACAAAGCCTAACCCCGTAAAATCAAAACCGCCGTCTTCACCCACCATTGGTAATAGATCGATCCAGGAATTGACCGGGTTCGCCGTTCCCTGCGTAATCAAGACGTAAATACCAAGCCCACCGAGACCGGCCATAAAGATGAATTTACAAATTGCACCTAGGTTGGATAGCCAATCACTTTGCGAGATGCGCAAACAGCCTAAAACGCTGACTAGGAAAATATAACCTACCTGTATCGCCAAAATAATAGACCAAGTCATTTCTATGCCTAGCATTTGCATGAGATAGGTCGTGACCAAGTTTGCTAACGAAGCCACCCACAGCGGATAGTTAACCCAATAGAACCAGGCCACTCGTCCCGCCCATTTTTCGCCGAAAGCTTTTTTGACCCAAGTGTACATCCCGCCTTCAGACGGATATTGAGTACCAAGCTCGGCTGATATCAGACCGTAAGGAATAAAGAACCCTAAGATCATAATTAGCCACCAGATATATTGCGAGTTACCAATCGCTGCAGTTGGTGCAACCGCATCACCGACTAGGATAATACAGACTGTTGCTAATACAGCACTGAATAACCTAAATTTATATTTATGTTTTTTAGGCATTTTTGCCCTCCTTTTTATTTTTGATTTGATCAAGCGTCTCTTGTGCTACGCCACCAAAATATGCTAATAATCCACGCTGGGCTGTCAAGCGGTTCTCTGCCTCATCCCACGCTACACAATGCGGACCGTCCAGTACACTGTCAGTCACTTCCTCATTGCGCATAGCTGGCAAACAGTGCATGAATTTCACTTCAGGATTACCAGTAGCGGCAAGCATTTGATCATTCACTTGATACTTTGGATAAAATTCGCGCATATAAACTTCTTTAGGCGTCTCCTTGTCGTATAGCCCGTACCAGACATCAGTGTAAATGAAATCCGCACCTTCAAGCACTGCTGGGCTATCAGAGACATGAACGCTACCACCATACATTTGACAGTTTTCCCGTCCAATCTTCAAAAAATGATCCGACAGCCACTTAGATGGTGGCGCATAGTGCACGAAATTCATACCCATTTTGGTGGTGATCATCATGAGTGAAGCGCAGACCTGCGTGCAGTCGCCCACAAAAATGACTTTGATTTTATCAAAAGGTTTATCTTTGGGTAGGTGATCGAAAATTGTAATAATATCGCCAATTTCCTGCGTGGGGTGATTATAATCTGACATACCGTTAATTACTGGTACCGATGAGCGCTGGGCCAACTCAAGAATATTCTGGTGACGATTCACTCGTGCCATAATCATGTCGCACATGCGAGCCAATACCTGAGCGGTATCGCCAATAGTTTCATGACCGCCAAGTTGGATGGCGCCCGGAGCGAGATTTAAGGCATGACCACCAAGTTGCTCCATGCCGACTTCAAATGATACTCTTGTACGCGTCGATTTTTGCTCAAAAATCATCGCTAGATTCTTATGAAAAAGCGTTTCGAGCGTACCGCCAGCTTTGATATAATTACGAATTATCATAGCAGTCTTAACAATATCTAAAATTTCCGACTGATCAAATTCGGTAGTATCTAGAAAGTCTTTTTTACTTGGTTGTTTGTGTTTTAAAACATAAGTGTCGTTCATACTTCACATTATAGCGCATCAGTCAAAAAACACAAGGGAAATTGGGAAAATTTAAGCTTATATTTATGTCCTATGGCTTTGATTACGGCTGTAGGCACGACGATATTCTTGATCCGAAAACTATCTTTTGTTGATAATGTCAGATTATTCTCGTCAAAATACAGAGCATTGGATGCTATTACTACCAGTATAGCACAGATTCATTAAAAAGTCAATGGTTATTTTCTATCTGTTCTATGCTATAATGTGGCTATTATGGGAATTGAGCGAGTTGTAGATACGGCGGTACATGAGGATGATCCAGTCGAACAGGCGGAGGAAGTAACCTTACGGCCAACGACGTTTGTGGATTATATTGGTCAGGAGCGGCTAAAGAAGAACTTGCGGGTTGCGATTGATGCAGTTAAAAAGCGAGATGACGGCACAGCTTTGGACCATGTACTACTTTATGGTCCACCTGGTCTTGGTAAGACCACCATGGCAAATGTGATTGCTCACGAAATGGGAGCTAATCTTCGGGTAACTTCAGGCCCAGCGATTGAACGTGCGGGAGATTTAGCCTCAATTTTAACTAATCTGCAAGAAAAGGATGTACTTTTCATTGATGAAATCCACCGCCTGAGACGCACCGTGGAGGAAATTCTTTATTCGGCGATGGAAGATTATAAACTAGATATTGTGATTGGTAAGGGGCCAGCGGCTAGATCAGTGAGGTTAGATTTGCCAAAATTCACCGTGATTGGTGCCACTACACGCACTGGCTCGTTGGCGGGACCGCTGAGAGATCGTTTTGGCCTGATTCACCGTCTAGAATATTATCAACTCACGGAAGTAGAGCAGATTATTAGTCGTACTGCAAGTATTTTGGGAAGTAGTATTGACACGGAAGCCACCAAACTGCTTGCTACAAGATCACGGTTAACACCGCGTATTGCCAACCGATTAATTAAACGTGTGCGTGATTACGCTGATGTAAATGGAACTGGTTATATTGATGTCGAGCAGACTAAGGCAGCTCTAAGGTTAATGGAAATTGATCATTTAGGATTAGACCCAGCTGACCGCAATATGCTGGAATTAATGATGGAGAATTATGGTGATAGACCGGTGGGACTAAATACGATTGCAGCCTTGACTGGCGACGAGGCTGCCACAATTGAAGATTACTACGAGCCCTACATGTTACAAATGGGATTAATCGAGCGTACACCGCGCGGGCGGGCAGTAACCAACAAAGCAAAGAAGCACCTTGCCGCCGTGAAGCAAGAGTTTAATTAGTGCGTTTTTTGCTTCTAAGTGGCGGGAATTTGTCTTCAATGAGTAAAACGTGCTATAATTATTAATAAAGTAAAAAGGAGTTTTATGACCAAAGAATTAGAAAGAGATAGTAAAACCTATCGAAATTTGCAGGCAGCGTTTGCTGGAGAATCTCAAGCTGCGATTAAGTACGGTTTCTTTGCTAAGCAGGCCAAGAAGGACGGTTACGAGCAGATCGCAGGTTTCTTTACTGAAACTGCTGACAACGAAAAGGAACACGCAAAGATCTGGTACAAATACATGAATGGCGGTGAAGTCGCAGATACGAAAACCAACCTTCGATTGGCGGCAGAAGGCGAGAACTACGAGTGGACTGACATGTACAACAATTTTGCAAATGAGGCCCGCGAGGAAGGCTACGATGAGATTGCAGCGAAGTTTGAGCTAGTTGCCGGGATCGAGAAGGTGCATGAGGCACGCTATGTCAAGTTGCGCGAAAATATTGAGAACGATGTGGTATTTAAAAATGCTGAGGTGACGGTTTGGAAGTGTCGCGAGTGCGGCAATATTCATGTTGGTAAAGAGGCTCCAGAAATTTGCCCAGTTTGCAGTCACCCTCAAGCCTACTACGAAATCAAAGCTGAAAATTATTAGAAATTACATTTCAACTATTAAAGTAACCGACCCGACATGGGCGGTTACTTTTTTTGTAAACCCCTCTAACTCGTTACGCCCTCCTAGATGCTTTACACCTCTAAGTTGTGCCTTAGATATTCTCCTACGTGCATTCTTTGCTACTTTGCGACCGATTATATCATTAAGAATATACTACACATTACGGGCTAGAGGGAGGCAATGCACATGTTAACGCGCATTACTCATGGTAAACGAAAAGTGTAGCCTGAAGCTTCACTGGAAGAACTGTTCATCAAGCGAAGCACTTAGCGGAGATGGCTGGCAATTTTATCACCCAGATCAGTTGGCAATAGAATAACAGTTTTTTGCGAAGGATCAGTGCTAATTTTTTCTAGGGTCTGCAAAGTGCGGATATTGATACCGCCTGGAGTTTGGGCCAACATATGCGCCGCTTCAGCGACTGCCGCTGCGGCAGCTTTTTCACCTTCAGCAGAAATAATGGCAGCTCGACGCTCGCGCTCAGCTTCGGCTTGTTTAGCCATTGCGCGCTTCATATCCGAAGGAAGCTCAATGTTTTGCAGCTTAACGCTTTCAATATCAATACCCCATTTATCAGTTTGAATGTCCACGATTTCACGAATCTGACGCGAAATCTCATCCCGTTTTGATAAGATTTCATCTAGATCAAAATTACCCGTTACATCACGCAGGGCGGTTTGCGCAAATGTGCTGGTTGCATAATTATAGTTCGTGGTTTCTAGGACAGCTTTTTGCGCATCAATGACCCGCGCATAGACTACAGCATCAACATTGACAGTAACATTATCACGTGTAATAACTTCTTGCTTAGGGATATCCATAGGAGTAGTGCGGATATCCACCTTCACCATTTTGTCAACATAAGGAATGATGACTCGGAATCCCGGCGAGAGCGTGCGTGAATATTTACCTAGACGCAGTACGACGCCGCGTTCATACTGATTAATAATACGCACGCCAGGAATTATAATTAATATCAAAATTACAAAGATTACGATTAGAAATATAAGCATAGATTCTCCCAAATTAATTTAGTTGATTATATCACAGAACAGTTGAGAAATCTAGGCGGTGAACACTGCAGATCAGCATGTTATAACCTAGCTTGGCTTTAAGGCCAGACAGGAGCAATGACAGCATGTTGAAGTGCGTTTTTATCTTAAATTGCATAGTTAGCAAGATGACGTAACGAAGCAGTTGGTGCCAATCACTCCTCGTCATCATAGCCACTGTCAGCTTCAGAATCTTTCAGCTTAGCATTATTGTCGCAGAGCCCTTTTTCGGTCCAGCAGTTAGCGGTAATCCAGTTAAATTTCAGGAAGGACTCCGGATCATCATTACCCGTAATTGTTAGGCCGTACATTGGTACGGGAAAATAGATGTCAGCAAGATCTAGGCGAGTTTCCACCCGGCGGTAGAGATCATTGGCGCGCCCCGTGGAGTCAATTCTAAACTGGGCGCCCTCAAAATTTGCAACTTCGCTCCCCTTGTATAACTTCACCTGAAAATCCATATAGTCTTGACCGTAAGGCATGGAAACCACTAGGAAAGCATTGCCATTACTGACAAAAGGATTATAGCCACTGAGAGTTACGGTACAGGCGAATTCAGCGCCTTCTTTCGGGTTACGACATTCAATGCGTTGAGGTTTATGTGTATTGTTAGCATCACCTTGGGCGCTCATGTCTCCAATAGTTTTGACTAGCGGATAATCTTCATCTATGGTGGAGTCATCTTTAGATGACTCCACCAGGGTGCCATTTGGCAAAGTTGCTGGACCGGTAAATTTGCTGCCCGGGTAAAGCACTACACTAGTATTATTAATACCTTCACTACCGCCTATGGCAGGGTTGATACCATCAAAGTTTCCTACGCTATTTGTCGCATCTTCGTAGCCGCTATTGGCATGCTCGTAATCAAAATACGTTCCCATAGAAATTAAGGTTAAATTTACAACTGGTGGTACGGGAGCATTATTTGCATCGGTAAACTGAGGGAAATTTTCAAGATTTTTGTATTCTTGTCCGTTAATGCTAGAGTACCAACTAAACTCAATGCTAGTCACTTCATTTAGATGTTCAGCGTTCACACCAAGTGGCACAATGCGCGTACGGGTATCTGGAGTGAGGGTAGAACGATAGTCCTGAACAACATTATCAATAATAACGCAAGTGTAGGCCTGTTCGGTATTACCGGTACTTTCAACCTTGACCTCGTTTTCGCCACCAATGCCAAGAATACCTTTCATCTTAAAATTTTCACAGCCACCGCCAAATAGATCGTAATTTGCGCCATAGCGATTAAAATATAGATCGACCGCACGTTTGGCATCTTCCACACCGACCATGGCAGCATCATAGGCAGATTGGGATAAGTCATCATCCGTACTTCTGGTAGCATTATTTAAGATTAGTCGCACAAAGCTCAAGGTGATTACGCCAAAAAGAATACTGGCAAAAATCACCACGTAGAGCGAAGCGACGCCTTTTTTGGTTTGTTTTTGATTAAACTTAACTCTCATTCCGTCCTCCTGCTGTTCTCCCAGCGAAACTAAATTTGTTAATTGCACAATAATTAAAATCGCTACCAAGTGATATGCCGCCTTTAACTTTGTGCTCCTCCCAGTCGTAGTATTGGTCAGTTTTACAATAATTATCGCTCACCGTAATACTAGCGCCTGTTCTAGTAGCAATCACAAACGATCCAGACATAAAAGTGCGTAAGGTAACTTTATCTTGAGCGATTGGGTAAACTCGTAAATCGTACATTTTGAGTGGCATTTCCGACTTTGAGAGCAAGAATCCGTTTTCCGGAGTAGGGATATAATTAGTGGCACCAGAGATCATTAACTTAGTAATGTCAATTGTGGTGGTCCCGCCCGGATTTAATCGGGACTCATAAGTGCTCTTTCCACCAGATCCAGTTGCCATAGCTGCTGAGCAAACCCGATAGTTTGGATCCCTCACTTTCAAAAAATCAATCCACTGTTCTGTGCCGCCAGAGTATTGAAGAGTAATTTCGGCGCCCGCACCTTCGCCATCTGGCGTTACCCAAATATATGAAAAACTCCCAGTGCAAAAAATACCGTTTAGTTGTACGCCATCAGCGTCACGTGTTTCTTGGTAAACAAACTTGTTAGCATTATCCTCCAGGCATTCCTCCTGCTTCCCATCCACCACAAAAGCATTGCAAAGGCTCCGGGAATCAACTGACGGGCCGGCATTAATCGAATCGGTGATTTCGCGAATCATTTCCCGACCAACCTCGCTGACAGTTTTGACGGTGATCCCTTTTTGATAGATAGTGATGATATTAGTGGCAATAATCGCAATAGTGATCACAAGTACGCCTACAAATGCCATACTAAGCATTAGTTCAATGACCGTAAATCCCGCTTGAGACTGACTAAACTTTTGAGGCATTTTGGTCTCCTTCATTTTTTTCATGTTAATCATAACTCCCTTGGTCTGGATCATACAGACGAATTACGGTGTCAATTGTGACCGGAGCTTTAGAATCTGTAGGCGGATCCCAACAGGCCTGAGCGTAAAAGTCATAATAACCATTACCTTTAACTGGAATAATCCAGATACCTTGAGAGGTAACGTTGAGAAGCTCTTCTCCCTTATCTAAAATGTTGCTAGACGACTCCGAGCTGTTATTATAAATAATTCTAGCATTAACGCCACTATTAGAGGCGGCTCCTGCCTGATCTTTTCCAACTGGCACTTTAACATGCTGAGTGTCCGCGCCCGAAGTGGAGCGCAACTGATTTAGATTAAGGATAAATGCGCCCGATAGGTTTCTAACTTCTTGACAGGTTTCGGGGGGAAATTCTGCGGCTGGAGAGGCAGTACTGGCACCATTAACAATATCCTTCCATAAAGCCCGGTATTGTTGACAAGTAGCGCCTGGATCTGCATCTCTGCATCGAGGTAAGGTCATTTCGGAAATATAGGAGCTATGGATAAAACGCAGCCCTTCCATTTGCGTATCAATATCACTACGCGAGGCCACTAATTCCAATGAAGCTTCAGACTGCATTAGACTAACATTCATGAGGGATATGGAGATTACTGCAACCATGGAAAATATCACTACCGCGAACATTACTTCAATAATAGTGTCACCACGCTTTGCTTTAGTAAAAATATTTGATCTCATTTGCGACAATCATTTCCGCTTTCGCTATCACCTAAAGTAACTACGGCAGAGGCATTACGACCATCGGCAGCAAGACTAATTTGATTTTGCGGTCCAATCCCATCCATAGCAACGCACATTTTGACTTCTTCCGTTCCTAACTCTCCATTTTTGAGGGCATTCCTGAGTGCCTGACTATAGGCCGAACAATTTCCGCCTAAATCGCCAAAAACTTGGTCAGAAACAATAGTATGAATGGTACCAGACGTAGGAGAACGTGCAATAATTATTGTTCCAGTGAATCTATTAGCGCTATTTATTTTGCCGTCATTCCCGGTCTTGAGAATGGCGGATTGCCAAAGAGGTTCATAGCTTGATACTGAGCCAGAAGTCGATGGACCGCCGCAAACTACGCCAGTCGGCACTTCGGTACCATCGGCTCGACGAACATTCATCATAGCTGACAGCTCACTGACAAAACCGCCTGCTAGAGTGATTGGGATATTGCTACCACCAACCAGTGTAGCGGTATAGATTTTATTATCGGAGTCACTAATTGATATAACTTTACCAAAAATTGCCAATTCGTTAGAATTACCATTGCCATTTGACTGTGGACTAACTGCGGTGGCATATTCACCCTGCCAGAAGTCAGCAAATGAACGTACGGCATCATTATAACGTTGGTGATTAATTGAAGAGTAAGTGCCGGCAAGAACACCGATCAACATTAAACCAGTGATCGCAAAGACCAGCATCACCTCTATTAAGGTAAAACCTTGCTTGGCAGAATCTATATTACTGGATGTATCTTGCTTCCTCTTTAACATAATCTGTATATAATTATATATCAAAACTTTAATATTGAAAATATTCCTACATGGTCAGGAGTCAATTTTTGACTCCTGACATTTTAATACCTCGGTGCTAACTCTCTTGAGTAGGATTCAGCAAAGCTGGAACCATAACGTTGAGCCTGAGCGTAAGCCCAAATATAAGCATCGGCACGCAGATTAAAGACTTCTGCAGGTCGGTTGCGACCATCGGCATCTTCCTCTTCTCCGATCATCATATGGGCGTCGGCGCCATATTGACGATTAAGCTCTAAGCCACCTGCAATCACTGGGCCGTTAAAGACAAGTTGCTTATTGCAGTGTACATCGCCATCGTTATCAGTATATGGCACATAACGCTTCCCGATACCGAGAGTTGGAGTGAGCACCTCAGCCTGAGTTTCTTTCTTCTTAAATTCGCTACATGTATTAATGGTTGCGTTTGGGGCAATAATCCAGGCATCAATCTTAGTAACGTTCTCCGAAATTTTAAGCTCGCTTCCAGTGGCTAAAATTATTGTTTGCGGGATACCGTAAATACCGGAGCCAGAAGCGTAAGGAGGATTCACGCCGGCAATAACGTTTTCGGTAATCTCGCCACCTTGCAAAATTTTAATATTATTCTTACTTCCTATTGCGTTCAAACGATTACTATCAAGATAAGTATATACGCGACCAAGAAAATTAGAATCCTCGCTAATACCAGCTTTTCCTAGAGTTTCACAAGGTTTCAGTTTAGTTGAGCCAAGACTCTCTGTCAAACTTCCATTCGCTAGGGTTAGGGGAGTATTCCCCTCCAACATATTTGTCGAATTGCACAAGCCAGTATAGCCAGAACCACCGCCATCGCTCTTCCATAATGATGCACCGGAGCCCATGCCAAAGATCTGACGATTAGCAGCAGTGATGTATTCTGCCCAGGAACCATAGAGCTTCTTACTGGTATCTACTGGTACGGTCATAGACAAAACAGGATCTGAGACTCGTTGGGCTAATGAAGTTTTGATCCCACCAGGCGTAGACATGCCAGTATTCCAGACCGCACTAGTCGGCTTCTTAGCAATAGTGCGACAGTCAGCGTCTAAAACCGCCCAGTAATCAAATTCCGACTCGTGCACCCACTCGTCCTGCATAATATCAACATCCCCCTTCTCTTCATCGTTCTTCTTGTTGACGGCAAACCAGTATTCAAACTTATAACCGATACTATTACAATATTTCGCACCAATGTCGTCAGGAACAGCGTAACTCATAACTCTTTCAAATTTAGCTTTATCATCTATTTCCCAGTAGTGCATATCACGATTATCTTTGTCGGGCTGGCTATGATCGATCGTCTCTATATCAGAGACCATATTGCAACTTCCGGGCGGAGCATCTGCAAATTTCTCGTTCCAATAACTACAGACATCTTTTGTACTCTTGCCAGTCTTATAGTAGATTGACCCATCCGCAATATCATCTCGATATGGTATTGTGACTGGAACCAAATAAGTAATTGCTTGAATTCTACCTATTCGATGAGTGTTCCAGTTCCATCCTTGAGCAGCCCAGGAAGCGGTGGAATTTTCCCCAGCGTAGACGATCGGCGTATCATCGATCCGATTAGTGATCGCCCCTTCATAACCTTCGTAAATGCCGTCTGTTACGATCGGTGGCTCCAGTGGACGATAAACCACGACGCAGGCCTTGGACCAATCATTTGGTCGAACATCGTGCTCAACACCATTGCTATCTGGTACTTTTATTGTACCCACTCCACTAATACCGCTTATTACAAAGGTAACTTCTTCCAATCTACCACTTATCTTACTATCAGTTTGGTTTCCTACAAATGTAAAGTAGGCTGGGTCAAAAGTCTGTTTTTGGCAAATATGTGTTCTAGTTCCGGGCTCAAGATTAACTGTAACTTTTTCCATATGCGTGAGTCCCGAGTAGTCTATATCCATCTCTTCAAGTGTATTTCCCCCTTCGGTCGCTACGGGTTTTTCATCGCCAGCGTTATATAAGCCCGAAATACCGTTCTCGCGAATATATTCATCCCTCGCGTTCTTTTGCGCCTTAATCTGGGCGCTAAGTTCCCTAAAAGCGTTAGTTCCTTCACCGCCCTCATTTCTCATATCGTTCAACTTCTTTTCATCCGCCTGGATGTTGTCACTCATTTTTTCAGCTTCCAATTCTGCTTTCCATGGGCAGCGCTTACGATGCACTTTTCCATATATTGCCGGGCCTGGCTCCCCGGTCTCCTTATTGGTCTCTGCAGGATCTGAGAATTTTTCATAGGCTGCATCAGAAAAAGTTTCTGTAGTAATCCCTTGATAGATGTTCCAATCAAAACATGCGGAATCGACAAAACTTTGATATTCGGCTGTCACTGATCTCGTTGTTGTACCGTCGCCGTTATCCTTATAGTCGTACTTTTTGGGGAGCTCCATTTTGCATTTCTTTGTGAAAACTGGCTTGTTATTACTATCTAATGTATATACGCTGCATGCATCAGAGGGGCCTCCTGATGTTGTGCCAAAGTTACCAAATAACTTATGCTGAAAGAATACATCAATGCTTTCTTGGCGAGTACTGATCTTCATAGTGACAGTACCACTAGAAGACGAAGTCTCCCA
The DNA here is from genome assembly GCA_947565505.1 of uncultured Candidatus Saccharibacteria bacterium. Lineage (GTDB taxonomy): Bacteria > Patescibacteriota > Saccharimonadia > Saccharimonadales > Saccharimonadaceae > Nanosyncoccus. Next base: position 26,803 of record CANOGH010000009.1, read on the forward strand.
TTCATGCCTATTTATATCGTCACCTTGTTCCGGTATCATAACAGATGAGAACCCAAAAACATTCCCGATCGCTTCAAGTTTCTCTTCTTCTTCTTTCTCCTTAACATTGAGAACCAGCTTAATGACAGAATCATCTCCGTAACATTGGCCGTTCTTTTTGTATCCGCCTGATTGTGGGCTAAAACATCGATTAACTGAGATAGTGAGCTTGCACACTGCTTTCTTAGCACCCCCGCTAGACCCCAGATCGGCTTCATATTCACATTTGGCTCCATGATCAAAAAAGTCTTTAGCTTTAAACTCTACAGTCGCACCGCTTGGATTTGTCGTCCAAGAAAATGCTTTACCAGAGTCCCAACCTCTAAACAATGCGCCATTCTCAAGATCACTGGCCCTCATTTTGATGAAATCGTAGGCTTCATTTTTGTTACTATCATTGCCTTTTGCACCAAACCACACGTAATAACCATATATAGGCCGCCGGGAACCGGTATGGTTACAGGAGTAAGATCGGCCCCATAATGTACCGATTATAGTTTTGTCGGAATTTTGAAATTCAGAAATACTGTTTATCGTTGTACGATAAACAATTCTATCGTCATTCATCCCCTCACTGCTGATCCACATTGCCGCCTTAGAGTTTCCCCCATTTGTTACACACTTATTACACGCATTATTAATAGAATTAACCGTTCCTTGACCATTCTCGTTGTAGGCACCGCTCGCCCTAATGCATTCATCTACACTAACCGCATAAGTACTTTTTTTCCCTAAGGTTAATATTGGTAAAAGAATCGCAAATAGCCCAGCTGCACATATGATACCCCATAACAACAATCTATGATATTTACTTTTGATGTAATTATTCATGATCTTCATAATTCTCTTCTTCCTCATTATTATAATCAACAGCTGGCACGCCATGTTCTTGACCATAATCGTACCAATATTCAGCATTCTCCGTATCTTCTAAACTCTTATAAGCATTAAACAGTTGTCCGCAATATACAGAAATCTGTTCTTCAGACATTGTTTCGACATTTGCCTTTTTGGCGGCCTCGACAACAGCATTAGGGTATTCATCTGTAGGATAATTAGCTGCAAACTCGATCTGCAACAGCACAAGTTGATTTTTTTCGTACTCACTACGGGCAGAATTGATATTTTTATTGAAATATTCATCGACTTTCTGCCGATTACCGGAGTCGTTATCATAAATTTTTCTCGCTTCAACAATTGCAATCGGAGTATTTGCACTGTCGCCGCTCGACTGAGTGATATCTGGACGAAAAATAACCTGAAATAATAGCCAGTATAAGAACCAGCCCACTAGTGCAACCGTGAGAATAATACCCAAAACAACGCCAATCTTAATAAGAATTTTACGTCTCTTCTTCTTATTAGCAGCTTTTTCCGCTAATTCTTCGTTATGCTTACCGAAAAAGTCAGGTTTGCGCTCAGTGCCATAAATTAAACCTGTAGTTTGAGCTTTGAGGTGAAAATTCCGATTATTTGTCGATGTGGTGGTATGTGCTGACTGAGAAGCTTGGTTCTGCGCAGCTAATACGGTTGATTGATGGGACACATTTACCACAGGAGCAACCTGCCGTCCTGAAGTAATGGTGTCTACAGGGTTCGTAGTCCGCAACTCCTGCGCAGAGTTTATTAGATTTTGGCCGGCCGGTTGGGCCTGAACATAGCTTTTTTGTTGGACATTATTAGTTGTCGTATTTGCCTGAGCATTAGTTACATTTCCCACAAGATTAGTTTTGCCAATAACGGTAGCACCTAGACTAGGTTGCGAATTGGATTTTTCTGATCCCTTAATTAGACCTAAGCCTTGCGGTGCATGATTTGCTGGCTGCTTTGCTATAGGCTGGTTTCCTTCTACCTCACTCATGAACTTATTTTATCACAACCTTAACAGAATTAACAACATCTTTCATTAAAATATGGTCTTGTCGCATAATTCCATCAAAAAAGTAGTGTTATACTTGTAATATGTA
>CANOGH010000010.1 GCA_947565505.1 uncultured Candidatus Saccharibacteria bacterium
TTCGACGCTCTCATTATACCACCATTTCATTTTCAAAAATACCCTTGACTTTTTAAACCACTTATGCTAATATAGAATTAACCTAGCCTGGTAAGCTGGACTGATTTTGATGAGAAAGCATTCCATAATGTTAATAAATATATAACTATATAAAAATAAAGTTTTGCAAAAAATATTGCCCATTTAGTAAGCAGCATGATACAATTAAAACGTACTACTTTATAATAAATCACAAATTTGATCGCAAAAAGATTTTGAGTGTCTATGGGTTGGATGTCGATTGAAAGCGATACCGCAGACAAGTTGGCATCCTCATAGGCAGTCAAATTGTGATAGGAAGTAGTACACCTTGCGGTGTCGCTTTTTTATGGAAGGGTTCTTCGACCTTATCTCTTCCTCCGGTGGCGACACCCAAGGTTGGCCACGACATTACATTTCTAATTATAGCATGTTTGATTGCCAGGCAATAAGAGCCCGCTTATTCCTGGTGGAGATATACCCGACCAAGATACCCTTGGTTCGATCAGGATATCCATATAACAATCATGACAGTCTCTTTCTTGCTACTTGTTGTAAAGCGTCAATCGTTATCTTGTAATGATTTTTGTCTACAATTTGTCACGCATAAATACCGTAAGCCTTCGCCAGCTTTTCCTGGGAATAGCATCATGAGATCTTTCCGTGATCTATAAATATCAATAAAACTAGCATCCTCTCCTCCCCCTACCAGACGGACGAGGCAGAGAGGAAAGACAGCGGAGAGAGAAACCACTTCCGCGACCGTTATAGAAGGATGACTGGGCATTAGTCTTATCAAAATAGAAGTCATATGCAAAGTTAATGCCAGGGTAAGTGGTACTACCCCATAAGTAACCGTAGTAGTTTGCACCTCTCAATGAGCTAGTGTTTATCGCAATATTGCCGCTACGGGTAAAATTACAAACTCAAACAACGTACCGTAAACCCATACCAGCGTGCATCGAAATAAGTGCTAAAAATATCAGTACTTTTGGCGTAGGCGGCATATGAACTGTGAATATCAAGGTAAACTTGACTTGACCAGTAATTACTATATTCCCCCGCTAGTCTTAGAGAGCCAGTAATAAGGTGAGTGTGTCCGCTACGGGTTTAGCTCGAGTGGCAATATACCGGGTAACCATACCACCGTGGTGCAATATTGGCTGGATAAAATGACGGCCCTAAATAATAAATGAGATATATCGACGTCTCGCTGATACTAGACGTCTCCATCCAGTATCCACCGCCGTAGCCCACAGCTCTTAGAGAATTGATTGTTAGATCAATGCTACCGCTACGGGTAACTATGTTGCTAAACACCGCATTGATAAGATTAATGCACGAATATTATGGACGGATGGAAGGGTAATCGTGCTATTAAAGTGGAAGTCATACGTATTAGCCATATTAACATAGGCGCTGCTGGTCCAGTATTCGCTAGCATAGCTGATAGCCCTCAAGGATCCAACTCCTAGGTCTATCACGCCGCTACGGGTAATTAGCTAGACAACGCATGGCGAGACCAGACTTATGGCTGCTAGCGTGCGATGGATAAACGTTAATATTATTAAAATTAAAATGTGATGAATACTCTTTTATGGTAAAACTAGTTTTTGACCAACAATTATGGTGTTCGCCAATTGCACGAAAGGTATTGATATTATAATCAGCTGCGCCGCTACGGGTGACTCGTGAGACAACGCACCGCATAAGTAAACCGGCGCGCCAAGCTATAAGACGGGTAATTGCTAAAATTATCAAAGTGAAGATGATATGCAACGCCCAAGGCTATACCAGTAGCTCTAGACCAATAATCTCCAGCAAAATTCAAGCTTCTGAGTGATCCTGTAATTAGATGCAAGTGCCCGCTACGGGCTAAACCGCTAGGCATCGCAAACCGTAACTATCCCAGTGCGCGTCGTAAACATCTAGTAATAAATCGCCTTCGTTATATCCGAGACGATAGCTGGTATATATATCAGTATAAGCTGCGCTTGACCAGTAATAACCAATTCGATTTAAGTATTTCAAAGATCCAGTATATAGATAGACATTGCCGCTACGGGTAAAATTATCCATTAAGGCAACGGATAGATACTCCGAACCAACACACGTGCTGATACGATGGATGAGTTTTAACGCTGTACGCACCAAAATAGTAGGAATTATCAAGAGTTAGATAAGGCGTGCTACTCCAATACATACCATCATATCCAATATTACGATACGATCCAGTATCTAAAGCGGGATCGCCGCTACGGACTAACATGCGCGGGTCTTGCTATGAATCGCTGATTAATTTACTAAGCATCGCACCGTCAAACCAAACCAGCGCATATTATAGTATGCAATATAAATATCACTATTTGTTGCTCCAGGGTGATAGGCGCTATTTAACTTCTCTTGTGCCACACTTGACCATAAGCTGTTATTTCCGCCCAAGGCCCGAAGGGCAGCTACACCTAGTCCTACGTCGCCGCTACGGGTAATTAACCAAGCAACGTACCGTAAACCCATACCAGCGAGTATTGTAGCGCGATGGATAGGCATCTACATTGGCTAAATGAAGGAAGTGGGTGTTGTTAACATTAGGATAAACGGTGCTCGACCAATAATGACCGTCAAAATCTACACCTCTCAACGAGCCAGTAACTGGACTAACGGTGCCGCTACGGGTAAAAACTAGTGTGATCGACAACGCATCGAGAAACCATTCCAACGGGCACTGTAGGCGGCAGAGAAGGTATTCGTATCATCTAAGTAGAGGTAAAACGAATCGTAAATGTTAGAGCGAACGGTATGAGACCAGTAGCTATCATTGAGCCCCACGTATCTCAAAAGCCCAATCTCCGGCGCAAGGTAGCCGCTACGGGTAAAACTGGTCAGCGAAACTCATCGTCTCAACTTCAAAGAAACAAGTTTTCGGTTAGGTTGATATAGATTAATCAGTGGTCAAATCGGTAGATGTTACCGATAGCTTGCATCGCGACCAATAGTTTTAAAATTTTCAAATTGAGTCTCGCGTCATTACTAAACCACATTCGAGAGACCACACTCAAGTAGTTTTCATCAAAAACACTCCGGCTCGATAAACCAGCTTATGCTTATTCTAGCACACTTATGCTAAAAAGTCAATATATTAATCAAAAAATATTTATGCTACAATAAAACCATGGAATCACGGAAGGGTTTTACGGTTATTGAGCTAATGGTAGTTGGTGCGTTTGCTGCCTTGCTGGTAGTTCTGTTTTTTATCCAAAAGTCAAATGTTGATGCTATGACCCGTGATGACAGCCGGAAAACTGCTATTAACGCCATGTATTACGCGCTTGAAGGTTATTTTTATCCCAAATATGGTTACTACCCGTCAGAAATTTCTGAGAATAATCTGCCCGTTATTGACCCACAGCTTTTTACTGATCCTTTTGGGAATAATTTGGGTGTCGAGGGTAGCTCCTACAGTTATGACACTGCAAACTGTAATAGCGCTGGCGAGTGTAAAGAGTACACCCTGCGCGCTAATCTAGAGAAAGAGGACACTTATATTAAGAAAGGGCACAGTAATGATTAAGTTTGGTTCTAGCCATGACGTCACTATTGATCAAGACAAGATTCAGCAGTTGTTGGCGGAAATTCAGTCCGATCCTATGGGCGGCTGGTTTAATTTACCAGATGATTACGACCAAGATGAACTTTTTCGTATCAAAGAGGCCGCCAAAGCTATCCAGCAGAACTCTGACTACCTGGTCTGTATTGGTATTGGCGGTTCTTATCTCGGGCATCGCGCCCTGGCGGAAGCGCTAGGACTAAATCAAGGCACAAAGTTAATCTATGTTGGTAATTCGCTAAGTACTAGAGAATATCAGCGAGTTCTGGCGGAGCTGGAGGGGAAGGATTTCTCGATTAATGTCATTTCTAAATCTGGCACAACTACTGAGCCAGCCATCGCTTTTCGGCTATTAAAGCAGCAGCTCTTTCAGAAATATGGTGATCAAGCAAATGCGCGTATTTATGCCACTACGGATCAAGCTAAAGGAGCACTGCACGATGAGGCGGTACAGAATCACTACACTCAATTTGTTGTTCCAGATAATATTGGTGGTCGCTACTCCGTCTTTAGCGCTGTTGGGTTATTGCCACTAGCGGTGGCTGGTGCGAGTATTGAGGAGCTACTTCACGGTGCAAAGCTAGAAAAAGCTACTCTAGAAAATCCGACAGCCTCAGCTGCGGTGCGCTACGCTTGGTTAAGGCACGATTTATTAGTTCAGAATTATGATGTGGAGGTGCTTGCCAGTTTTGAGCCTTGTTTGTCTCAGCTATCGGAATGGTGGAAGCAGCTATTTGGCGAGTCCGAGGGTAAGCGTCAGCAGGGGATTTTTCCTGCCAGCGTAATCTATACCACAGACTTGCATTCTCTTGGGCAATATTTGCAGGACGGGCGGCGTAATATTTTTGAAACTGTTATGGAGGTTGAAGCTAGTCCAGAAACCTCTCTTATAATTCCGAGCCTGGACTCCAATCTTGACGGTCTGCAATACCTAGAGGGTAAAAGTTTGGATTTTGTCAATCAGAAAGCTCTCGAAGCTACGGTTCAAGCTCATCTGGAAGGTGGCATACCGGTAAATGAGTTCAAGATCCCAGACCTGCACGAAAAATCGCTCGGTGCCCTTATTTACTGTTTTGAAGTGGCCTGTGCACTGTCGGCGAAATTGTCTGGTATCAATCCTTTTGACCAGCCCGGTGTTGAGGCCTATAAGAATAATATGTTTCAGCTTCTCGGAAAGCCTGGATATTGAGACACAGGTTTGTCCTTGTAGGACCAGATTTTAAACTGGAAACGCATTCAGGCTTGTATTGGCAAACACTTTTCTTACGTTTATACTTCCATTGTATCATACCACAAGCATTTTGTCAATACTTTTATCTAAAATTCGCAAAATTACAATAAAATTGACACAGAATAGCAAGAATTTAGGGGTTAATTGGAAATTCTTGTGCTATAATAAAGCTATGAAGAAAAAGTCCCGCGTTGTGATTGCTCTAGGGGGGAATGCCCTGCAAAAGCAAGGTGAAGTTACGGCCGAAGCACAGCAAAAAGTTGCCGAAAAAGTCGGTCGGTTAATCGCCAAGTTATCTGCTGATTACGAAATCATTGTTGCTCATGGTAATGGCCCTCAGGTGGGGAATATTCTGATTCATGAAGAATCTGCCAGTACTAAGCAGGCGCCAGCGATGCCGCTCGTCACAGCAGTAGCTATGAGTCAAGGTCAAATCGGCTACTGGCTAACTCAAGCGATCGATAACGCCTTGATCGCTCAAGGTAAACGTAAACCGGTTGCCAGTATTATTACGCAAGTAATTGTGGACCGTAAAGATCCAGCTTTTAAACATCCGTCTAAGCCGATCGGGCAATTTTATGATTCCAAAGAAGCGATTAAATTAATCAAAGCACGCGGTTGGACTATGAAGGAAGATTCCGGGCGCGGTTTTCGTCGGGTAGTACCTTCACCGCAGCCTCTAGATATTGTTGAAAAGCACGAGATTATGACCTTGGTGGAGACTGGTACCATTGTGATTGCGGTGGGCGGTGGTGGTATTCCGGTTATCCAGACTAAAGTGCTCAAACAGCTTAAAGGGATTGACGCCGTCATTGATAAAGATTTTGCCGCCGAAAAATTAGCTGAGCTAGTTAAAGCGGACATCTTCGTATCCGTTACTGCGGTGCCATACGCTTATCTTAATTACAATACTCCAAGTCAGTTAAAGCTTGGCCGCCTAACTACCAAACAGGCCCGAGAGCATATTGCAATGCAACATTTTGGTAAGGGTTCAATGTTGCCCAAAATGGAAGCCATCACACAGTTTGCCGCTAAGGGTCGTGGTCGAATCGGCATAATTACATCACCTGAGCAGCTCGAGAAAGCTCTCAAGCTCGAATCTGGTACTATTGTGCAAGGGAAGTAAAGATTTGGCCTCCTTCAAGTAATCCTAAAGGAGGCCACTGTTCACTTATTTAGCTACGCAACGCACCGAAAAACCTACCCACCTAAAGTTTGGCATCGTCGGTCGCGTCGTCGCCAAACCACTACCCTCTATTCCTGAACTCTTTTCTCTTGATAGGTCTAAGAAAGTTTTTCTTGATATTTTTGTCGTCGCCAAGCACGTGTCGCTCCGATTGCGACAGGGTGTGCGTTTTGAGTTTGAGTTCTGTAAGTGTAGCAGTACATACTAGATCTGCTACTTGTAGCATTTTGTAATCTTTTTGAGCGGTTTTCTTAAACTCAGCGTTATCGAACAGCGCGGAGAATACCGCCACGAGAACACGCACGACCCCATCCTGCCCATTATCGTAATAAATCTTTACTTTATCGAATGAGGTGAAATAAGGGTAATGTTCCCGAATAAAGTCTGACAGTTGACGTGAAAGTTTCTGGATTAACTCTGTATCGCTTTTAATATGTTTCTTCTCTACTACAAACGATTCGTGCTTAAACTCAACTTTATCGACAAATGCCAACATCTTTTTCAAAATATGAAGTCGTTCTTTCGTAGTAAGGTTTCTGTATTCTGCTTCCCGCCGTATTAGTGGTCCGATATGAATGAAATCACGTTTTAGTTCCGTTTCTGCTAACACTCGGTCAAGATTTTTAACCTGACTAGAGATATTGTTTCTTTGATCGTGCGTTACCATACTTATGATATAAAAAGGTGAACGAGGATCATATTCACCAAAATCTCCGCTTTCGTCAATGAAGATGCTTAATTCTTTAGCCACTTCTGATTTACTCCGTTAATTACACCAAAAAGGCGGGGTCCTGCCCCGCCGAGAGGTGGACCAAGAGCTTTCGCTCAGCCCAGTACTTATATTATAGCACAGCTATTTAGCGTTGTAAAGAGTTTTATCAGAGCTTATTTCATCTTCTTCGCCAGCTCTTTGCTAGTAAAATTACCATTTCCGAGCACCACCGCTACTATTGCCGTGAGCAATATCACTCCAGCCAGCCACCAAATTAAATTATTCCAGCCAATTAGCCAAATCTCTTTTGCTTGCGTGCCAAAGGCTAGCGACCATACTTGCTTCATAGATTCCATATTCACCGCGCTAAGTATTGCAGCTAGCGCTAGACCGATAATAATTGCAAACCCTACCGCCATCAAGCTTAACATCAGCAAATATACAATATAGACCATGCGTATCTGCCCCTTGGTTGCACCCAGCGCATGATAGAGCGAAATAATCTTCATATCTTTGCCAATCAATCTCGCATAAGTACTAAGGGCGATAATCAAGGCAATTACTGCTAGCACTGCCGCGACAATCTTAAACACCAGCCAGACATTCTGTAAGTTCTCATAAGTTGTCAGTGGGTTAGAAACCGCCGAAACTACTTGATACTTATAATCTTTGCCACACATATTAAAGATCCGATCGGTTTCTGAACAATAGTTTACTTTATCTCGATAATAATCATAGGCCGCTGCTACATTCTCGAACCTCGCAAACACTATACCCATTTCTTCCACATCCATATCTTCCATCGCCACAAACCCGGAGTACCGCTCCTCGCCAGTGCTATCTTCTATTGGCTTCACCTCAGCAGAACTTATAATAAAGTTCTGACTAATACCTGTATTTATCTGCCCCAAAATCAGATCTAAGGGATTCGCGTTTTGTCCAATATTCATGAATGACAAATTACTCGCATGCACTCCACTCGGCAAAATCTCAGCAATATAGTATTTCTCGCCGGCTTCATTTTCCACTACTTTGCCAAATGTTTTCTCCCTCACTTCTTTAATAGTATCCAGTTGCTCCGTTACTTTTGCATCGCGTTCCAGCATCTCTATACCTGCGAGCTTCGCTGCCACCTCGAGCGGCACGACTACTTCCGTTACATCGATAATCTCGCTATCACCTTCGCAGTTCGCGCTAACAAACATATCTTCTTTTAGCTTATAAAACATTCCGTCTGTCGTTTGACTAACTTCTGCTTCGACAATCTCCCCGTTATACTGCGCAATGTTTTTCTTAATCTCTGCTACTTCTGTTGCAATATCGCAGTCCTCCCCACAAACTTTCGTATCAACACTGCTTATAACTAGCACTTTGCCATCGGTCGGGGCTAGCATTTCCGCTAGTGCCACATTCTCTAATCCTTGAAGTACAAATACTCCAGCTGTCACTACACTAAAGAGTAGTCCTACAATTATCACGACCGTAAAAGCGCGTTTCTTATGGGCTTTGACTCCCGCAAAGCCCAACCTTAGACAATCAGTAATTCTCATTTAATCCTCTTTTAATTTCTTCGCAATGTGCTTGGCCGAGAAGCGGCGCATCGTTAGGAGCAGAGAAATTGGCGCGATAATCATAATTGACCCGATAATCCAGAAGAACATTCCGTTGAACCCAAACAAGTTAACTTTTGGTAAATCTTTCAGAATATAGTATTCCTTGAGTCTTTCCGCCAGCGCGCTGGCATTACATAGCCACATTACCCCAACAATTATAAGTGCTATCAAAATACAAGATAAAACTGCCAGCAGACAAAGCTCCACCAAATACAAGAAATAAATCAGGTATATATTGCCCGTACTCGCGCCCATTGCCCGGTATAGCGCTACCGTCGCCGCATCCTGATCAATCAAGTGAGCGAAAGTAAAAGTTGCAATCAGAATCGCAATCACGATAAACAACACCTCAATTGCTGTAAGCATAAACTGCAGATTATCAAAATCAAGTTCAAGGTAAATCACCCGCCCAAAAATATCCATATTTAATATTGAATACTTTTTCTCGTCGATCTGTACATACTTGGGAGAATTATCGCCATAAGCATTATTATAATAAGCGACAGCATCGTCATAACTATCAAAAACCGCAATGTAATATTTTTCTGGTGGCCAAGCCTCAAGCACTTGCGCAACATCTTCATACCCACCGCCTTCTACTTTTGCCTGTGCCATAGAGTCTATGTAGTCGGTAACCTTACCTGAACCGTCATCAATTATTAATGGGTGTGCGTCACTAGAACCATAAACCATACCAAGAAGTAGATTAAGTGGATTAAATCCTGGTAAAGTCGGACTACTATTTTGCGTAGAAGGAAACGTCCCCACCTTGACTAGACGTTTATCTTTTTCACCATTATCCCAAAGATAGCCTTGAAAGTACTCATTTTCAAACTCTGGTGCGAGGAAGGGGATTTGATCCGGATCTAATTCATCAAGGTTTAAATCTATTTTTCCAACAGCATCTGCGACCGCCTGATTAATCACCCACCGGGTATTCCCTATTTGATAGGTAGTAATTTCACCAATAATTTCACCGTGATAATCCGCGATGGTGTCACGCACTATTTTCTGTGCGGCCTCTAAGTCCGCAAGTTCGGTAAAGTTACCTTCGTTAATTGAGCTAATATTCTGATATCCGGTTTCTAAATAAACCTTACCATCGTTCGCCTGTAATGCCGCATCAAGAATCGTTCCACGTAGTCCTTGAAGCATAAAATTAAAAGCCATAATCACCCCAAAAAGCAAAGAAATCGTCAGGATAATAATCACACTGCGCTTTTTATGCTCAGCAATATTACTCCAACTAAGCCTCAGTGCGTCAGAAAACTTTAGTCCCATACTTATTCCTCTCCGCCTTGTGCCGCAACCGTTCTGGTGCCATTCGCTTCAATCTCACTCGCTCTCCCTTCCTTAATCCCAATGATTTGTGTAGCATATTTCTCCACCATCGGATCGTGGCTCGCGACAATCATCGTTGCACCCGACTCTTGTTGGATTTTCTTCAACATTTCAATCACATTCTTCGCGTTCTCTGGGTCAAGGTTGTTGGTCGGTTCATCCGCAAGTATAATCTCTGGGTTCATAAACATCGCCCTTGCCGCACAGGCTCTCTCCGCCTGTCCGCCTGATATTTCTGCTGGTAGGCTATCTAGCACTTCAGCAATCCCCAGCATCTCGGCGAGTTCCTTTGCTCGCGTCTCGCGCTCACTTCTCGGCATCCCAGCAAAAGTCCCCATCAGGGCGATATTTTCGCCAATTGTCAGTTGCGGTTGGAGATAAAAACCTTGAAAAATAAAGCCGATTTTATGCCGATAAAAATCTGATCGTGTTTTACCTTTAAGTTTACTTACGTCTTGCCCATCTATCAATACTTTTCCACTCGTCATCGGCTCGATACCACCAATAATACTCAGCAAAGTGGATTTTCCGGAACCGCTGACACCGCGAATCATGGTAAAACTCCCAGTCGGGATTTCTAAGTTAATATCAAAGAGTACTGGCTTTTTGCCATAACTCTTATTAAGATTTTGAAGTTTAATTGTCATACTATTATTGTATCACATTACTAATACAATATGTGAAAATACCCCGACCGAAGTCGGAGCGGTGTTCAACGGCGAGTATATGCTAACAATGTTTCTAAATTTCTATATACAGTTACCCTGGATCGTATCGGTCAAAACTAGTTCTCAGGTCTTCACCCCGTCCAACCAGTTGACGCTGACTGTAAAATGCTGATTGACGTTGTTCGGCTGGCGGATGCGCATAACAGCACGCGTTACGTTTGGACCACACCAGCACTTAAACCCTGCGGAAACCGATTCCAAGTCTTCGCCGCTCCATACCTGCCATTATTGAACACATTTTTAATTGCATATCATTTCCATAAACAGGACAATACCATTTTAGATTTTTTCAATATCTTCTTATTTCTTATCTCTATGGTCAACATAAAACTTTCTCCCCACCAAAATCCTAGCACTACTCTCTCAAAGTGCTTATACTATCATTGTAGCACAGAATTATTAAAAAGTCAATAGTTTTTGCTCTTTTTTTGCACAAAATTCAAATAGAATCCGTTTGTTAATACCTAAAGAAATCCCTGTGTCGCCCTAAAATTTAACTTCATCCTCTACGCCACTAGCTTACGTGCAGCCACTCTAATTGCCTCACTCCAACTATTAGCAATATGTGGTGTGCCTGCAATCTCGGTTACGCTAAGACCACAACGTACTGCAAGGGCAATCTCCTGGATCACTAAATCCGCCTCCGGACAAACTACAGTGGCCCCCAAAATCTGACCCTTCGAGTCTGCAACTAATTTAACAAAACCGGCTTTAAAATCATTGAGGTTCGAGGCGCTCACCTTTTCCAGCGGCACCAAGGCAGATTTCTGCTTCTGCTTAATCTGCGCACATTCAACCTCGTTCAAGCCCACTTTAGCAACCTTCGGTACGGTATTAGTCAGCCTAACTGTTCCAGTATAAACTCGATTGTTAGTGGCTTTCTTCAGTGCATTAGACGTAGCAAGCTTACCCTCATAAATTGCCTTTTCAGTGGAGCTCTCGCCGCCAACTACGTCTCCTGCGGCCCAAATATTTCTGGCTGAGGTCCTGAGGGTATTATCTACTAAAATACCGTATTGCGAATACTTCACGCCAGCTTTTTCCAGATCTAAATCCACTGCCGCCTCACTGCTAGTTGCCAGCACGATTGCTTCTACTCGTACCGCCTTTTCTCTACCATCCTGTACGAATACTACTTGTTTGCTCTTTGCATCCTGCTCTACCGCTACCACGCAGGCATTAGTTAACACCTTCACCTGAAAGCGATCGTTCAAATACTGCCCTAAAGTTTCTCCTACTTCTGGATCTTCGCCGGGTAATACGCGATCTTTTGCTTCAGCCAACAGTACCTTAACTCCGAGCGCGGCAAAATACTCCGCTAATTCGCAGCCGGTAGAACCAGCCCCGACAATCAACAAAGCTCTCGGTAGTCGTGACATTCTCAAGGCTGTATCTGGTGTCCAGCAACTAACCTTTTCTACGCCAGAAATACCGCTAATCACCAGATTGGCTCCCGTAGCGATCAAAAACTTCTCCCCCGTTACTGAACGCTCTTCACCGTTACCACTAACGATGACTTCGCTATTACTGACGAACTTTGCGAATCCATGAATACAGTCAATCCCAGCAGTTTCATAAACCTTTTTGCTGCCACCACCAGCACGCCTAACCGCCGTAGCCTGCCAATTTAAAATTGTAGAGTAATTATATCCCAAGCTGGCACTTGCTAAACCAAAACGTGAGCTAGCAATCGCCTCAGCGTAACGCTCGGTAAAACCTAACGCTGCCCCGTAAGGGGCATCGCGGTAATTCAGGGTCGCCCCGCCCCAGTGGTCAGCCTCAATTATGGCTGTGCGCTTACCAAGCTTCGCACCCATCAATGCCGCCGTACTACCAGCCGCACCGCTACCAATCACCACATACTGATACTCTGCTTTTTTACTCATCTTTATATTATTTTACCACGATTTTCATAAACGTAAGCCAAATCGTCATTATATTTTTGTAATTCCTCGGCAATATACCGATTCGCGGCCTTCTTGTCACGACTTTCTTGAATTTTTCGTGCTACCCTTTCGGCTACTTTTTGTGCAAAGATCTCGGCGGTCTTCGTAGGCAGATTAATCGTTAAGGCCTCACTATAAACATCATCAAAAATCGCCTTTTCGGTTAGTTCAATATTGTCTGGATCAATATTTAATTCAAAAGTGCAATCATGACTCCGAAACTTGACTTTAAACCTAAATTTTCGTCTAGTCTTACCTTGGTTATCCTGATGCTTGCCTCCTGTCTTGCTAGTTAAAACTTCTTCAGGATTTTCTGTATCACCAAAATCTAAACGAATATTGAGTTCCCGCTGATGCTGGACATTTTCTTGAACCTCTGATTCGGCCAATCCGACCTCACTACTGTTATGCTTGACTTTTAGATTTGTCTTTGCTCTTCTCTTAAAGATCATCCCATTACCTCAAATGCTAATATAAATAACGCCAACACCGCAAAACTCACACCAGATAAAATCCGAAAAAAATTCTTATTTTTGACGCGCCATTTTTGAATATCTACGACTGTTTGACCATTGCGAATTGTTACTCTTAGCACCACGAACGGCGTGATTAAAATAATTGTATAGAGCGAAATACCTAAGAGTTGATGCAGAAAAGATAAGGCTAAAACATTATTAGCTGCTACCACCATTAAAACTAGCGAAAAAGGCATCTCTGCAAAACCTGTCAGAGCACCAAGCGAAAACGCCTCCGTGTTACTGTTGGTGACCTTGGCTCTGCTATCAATGAATTTAGCAATCACGCGCGGTAACCATAATTCCGTATTTTTGCCTAGTCGATAGTAAAATCCCCAAACCACCATCGCCAGGGAAAGCAGCACCGCTACCAACACTGACAACCAAAATTCCGTCAGGCTCTGGTCGAATAAGCGATCAATTATAAAACAAATTGCTGCTAACATTAAGAAAACTAACATTCCCACTCCAGCCACATAACTACTAGCTAAGCTCTTTGTGCGCTTCCGAATATGTTTCCCCAAGCTGGCGTGATACAACAAAAGCAATCCACCCAGCCCTAGCTGCAATGTCGCATGTGTTAAGGCGGCTAATACGATTACGCTGAATGAGGTCGCTATTTCCATGCCCAAATTATATCACACTTATGCTTGGTAAAACAGTCTAAAGTATGCTATGCTCCAATTTATGAAAAATTTAAGATTAACTACTGGTATTGTGCTTGTGGCTCTGGCGACTACCGCAAGCGCAGTTCCGATTAAAACCGCAGTCAGTACATCTGTCAGACCAGTCGCCCCTCTTTTATCAATTGCTCCAGAGGTAGTGGAGCTTTCTGAACATTCATCATTAGACTCAGATCTAGACGATCCTGCCCTAGATCCACCAGATCCAAATCTCGATCCGGATGTTGATGAGCCCGAGGATGAATCTCCTCCAGAGCCGGATTTACCAGAATTCTTTATTAAAGCCCTGAACCCAGGATATACTATTAACGGTATCAAGGAAAGTGGAGAATTTATCGAATTGGTCAATACTACCGGTTCGCCCTTAGACCTGACTGGTGTTACTCTAATTTATACTAACTCTAGTGGCAACGCTAACCCCCTTTACACTTTTCCAGATCATAGTAGCTTCGTGGGCGAAACTTTGGTTCTTCGTTATGCAAAATCGCCTGATAGTCTTTTGGCCGATGCGACTTACAAAACTTCTCTTGCGATGTCGGCTGGCCCATTAGAATTAGTACGTAATGGCGAATTACTCGACAGTCTTTGTTGGACTGGTAAAACTGATTGTGTTTCAAGTTTTAAATCTAGCCAGCCAACCACTTTAGTGCGTAATCTTACCACGTTGGAATTTAACCATCATGCGATTGACACTTATGTTCCCGATTTTCAGGTTGATCACTCCTCGTTGCGGATTCCAGAACTACCGCCTCAGGATGATCCTGGTACTTCAGATGAAACAGTTAATGACTCCAACGAGGCCACTAAAATTCCACCCCATTGTCGAGGTTTAGAATTTTCCGAAATCTTAACTTATTACGAAACTTCCGCTGATGAACAATTTGTCGAGTTTTATAATACTACTGATGCTGATATTAAACTTGATGGTTGCGCCATTCAATATAAGAATAAGCGCCGAGAACTTACCGGTACCGTTCCGGCAGCGGACTACTTCGCCTTTTACCCAGAGGATTTCACATTTACTAAGAATCCCACTAAGAGCAACACTTTGGAGTTACTGGACACTGACGGTACTAAATTGGACGAACTCACCTACCTTCATGGTCAGAAGAAAGCTACATCTTATGCTGAATTCGGTGTGTCGGGTAGCGGAGAAAAGCAATGGTTATCAACTTATGATCCAACTCCCGGCGCCACAAATAGCTTTCAAGAATTTAAGACCTGCGAAGCGGGCAAAGTCCTAAATCCAACTACTGGTAACTGTGTCAAATCGACTTTGGGCGTCACTAAAACTCTAGAACCCTGCCCGGAAGGTAAATATCGTAATCCGTTGACTGGACGTTGCAAAAATATTGATGATGCTTCAGCCACTCCAAAAGCCTGCGCTGAAGGCTACGAACGTAACCCAGATACTGGTCGTTGTCGTAAAATCAAAACCGCTAACCAAGGTGCGGACTACCCACTTGTACCAGAAACCTATGCTAGCCAAAAAAGCTTCATCGCTTTTGGTGCGGTCGGCTTAGTTGTTACTGCTGGCGTCAGCTACATTGTTTGGCAATATCGGCGGGAGATTCTTTGCGCTTTGCGCAAATTGCGCGAGCGTTTCCACTAATCGTATAAACACCTGATCTTTAGAACCGTCTGCCTTCATTTGGATGAGAATACCCAGTTCGTGGTACCGCTTGAGGACTGGTAGAGTCTTATCCTTAAATTCGGCAATTCGGCGCGCAAATACCTCTTTATCAATATCGTCCGCTCTTAAACCTCGGTCGCCCAGTAATTTGGCTGCCTCCCAGCGCTCATAAACTTCTTGCTCAGTGAGCTGTAAATTCACGACTGCCATTATTGGGTGACCGGCATTTCGCGCTACATTCATCACCGAGTCCTCCTCTCCTTTCCAACGCCCGATTGAGGAGAGAATTAGTGGATAATCCTTGAGCTCTGGCAACTCAAAATATGGTAGCACCCAATCATAAAAAACTCCAGAGGGAATTAGCGCGCCTTTGTGAGAATAGTCCTTTTGCTGCTGTTCTTCCATTGCGCGCACAATAATACCCGAAGAAAGAAATTTCGCCCCCAAAGCTTCTGCCAGGCGCACGCCTACCGTATCTTTGCCACTCATGGGCAAACCAAATATGTTTATACTGCCCGTTCCAAGCCAGGCTTTAATCTGTTGTAATTGCTCTTCCATGGATCCATTATAACAGAAGTCAAGACATTTGCTAGTTTCGCGCTTTGTCTTTACTGAGAGTGCCTAGTTTATGTCAGGAACCACCCCCACATCACCCCCCCAACCACAGCAGACTGTTCAGTCTTTGAGACATGTTTAGACTTTAAGACTTCTTCCATTATACTTTAGAACTAAGATTCTAAGATTATCTCTCAACAAAACCCTAGCACTACTCTCTCAAAGTGCTTATACTATCATTGTAGCACAGATTGGGTTAAAAGTCAAGGACTTTTCCTCCACTTAACCCTCAAATGCAACATAACCGGGATAAAAAGTGTAGACTGGGGCTAAGCGCCTGAATCCCTAAGCTATCCAACAAAAAATATACATCTTGTATTATCCTTATTAGATATCTATGTGTAGGGGGAGGGAAGCGGTCTTTACTATTATTGCCTGATACTTAATTATACTACTAAGATTTGGCCGGCTTATGGGACTAATCTGACTTAAAATCGCAATTCTGCGAAACCTGTTGCAACGACTTCTGAGATCATCTAACTTAAAAAGCTCCCCCAACAAACCCGAGGGAACTTTTTATAATCCACAAAGTACAAAAGGTACATTTTAGATCTTGCTTACCCATTTTTGTTGGGAGGTAAACCTTTGCCAGCGCCTCATCCATCAATGTGCGACGGAGTGTTTTCTAGCGATTGCTTTTGGCGACCCTGAGCTTTGCTGCGCTAGTGGTGTAGCGCTCCGAATATTTAAGCGGTACTTTTTCATTCCGCATCTAACGGCTTGCTGACTCACGTGCTTAGCTTAATCAGTGCTTGACGCATCTCTTTCAGGAGTTTTTGAAGCGCCGCTGCAGTCCTCTCGTCTGGATCCGGAGGCGGTGGTGGATCGTCAAGCGGCGAAAACACTAGATCATAAAGTCCTTGCCCGATCTTTCCTAGCAAAATCATCGTAGAATCCTCTGTTTTTAGAGCATCCGCATCTTGCACTAGCTGAACTGTCTTTCTTGCCTCAAACTCAATGAACAAGTCCGACACTGTAATTTTAACACAATCTGGATCACTCGATAGAATCGACTTTAGCTGGTCTAAGACTGATTCTGGTACTGGTAACTTTAGGTCGGACACTGGCCTAAAAGTTAATTTAAATGGCTCGATCGTAGTTTTATACATTACGGCGTCACACCATATCAAAAACAATTGCCAAGTTTGCTTTTTGCAATCATGAGCAGCTAGTCTAAGACTCCAATCTCCGTCGTCAAAAATTGTTTTACGCAGCATACATGACGCTACTTTCAGCCAACCGAGTTGATACTCGGGCTCGTAATTACCTCCACTGATTGATTTTGGGCCATGATCCATTCCTAAATTATCATGATGCTCCAAATCTTGTCACCTCCATTCCCCCGGTTTAAAATACATGTTCTATGAACAAAATCTTTCTTCAGTCTAACGTACCTTGCGTATTTTGTAAATCATAAGTATTTTGCTGTATTACCGATTCCTTAAATCATCTGAGTATATTTAAGCTGATATGTCTTAACGAGGCGAAACGAGATGGCGGGGTGAGCTATTCGGGGAAAGAAGAGCACCGATTGTTCTAAATATTGGGAAAAATAAATAATTGGTAGATGGTAGCATTTTGACTGAATGTGTGAACTAAAAACCACTCTGTACTAAAATAAGTTTCATCAAAAATCGGAAAGAGGTTAGATATAGTTTGCTTAGTTCGTCTGTTGGAGTGGCTAAATCTTTTATCCTCTTACAGTCTGTGACTGGTTGACTTTTGCGGGGTGGTTCGCTAAAATAAGGTTATGAGTCTAACGGAGCGTCAGGAGGATATTCTATTTGCTATTATTGAGGAATATGCCGAGGTGGCTACTCCGGTTGGTAGTGTGACGCTTGCGAAACTCTTTGACGTTTCATCGGCAACAGTGCGAGCAGAAATGGCACGCCTGGAAGAAATGGGGTTTATTGCCCAGCCGCATACTTCTGCTGGTAGAGTTCCGACCGATGCTGGCTATCGTTACTACGTGAACACTTTGTCAGAGGCTGACAGTAGAGCTAAGACGAATGATAGTCTAAAAGATAAGCCTGTGGAGCGTGGAAATCGGGTTTTAGAGATTAGGGTTAGTTCTCAAACTCGAGCAGATTATGCGATCCGTGGTGCTGTCGATTCTTTAGTGGAATTAACAGGCAATCTTGGTTTGGCCACAATTGGCGAACAGCTCTATATTGCTGGTATTTCAAAGCTTTTTACGCAGCCAGAATTTATGGACAGTGAGAGAGTGCAGGCGGTAGCAGAGTTGCTAGACAATCTGGAACCTTGGCTCCGAGAGGCCGCCCCAGGCCAACCATTAAACATTTTTATTGGTCAGGAAAATCCTATTGGTAAGAGCTCACAGGTTTCGTTAATCATCAGCCGGTTTCGCTCTCCCTATTCAGATCAAAGTTATATTGGCGTTTTGGGTCCAACCAGACAGAATTACGGGCGAGTCATGGCGCTAGTACGGCATGCCGGGGATATTCTAGAAGAAGTTTTAAAAGTCTAAAAGGAGATAATCATGAAACATAACCAATCAACTGAAGAGATTTTGGCTAACAGCTTTTCTGAACAAGCGGATCAAAAAGTTCCGACAACGCATGGTCATAAGAACAAACATAATGCTAATTTTCCGGATGAAGATCCAAATCTTTATGATCAATCAGCTAATTCAACCGTTGCTGGCTCCTCAGAAGGCGCTTCTTCGGAGCCAGGGGATTTTTGCGCCCAGATTACGGAGCTGACAAACGATTTGCAGCGTACGCGGGCTGATTTCGAAAATTACCGCAAGGCAGTCGAGGCGCAAAAATCCCAAGCCATGGCGAACGCTAAATATGCTACCATTGTGAAGTTCCTAGGTCTGATTGATGATTTTGATCGTGCCATCACGGCTTACCCCGAACAGCTTCAGCCACTCGCCAAAAGCTTCCAAAAAACTTTACGAGGTTTAGGTTTAGAAAAGGTTAACTCCGACCCAGGAGTTGAGTTTAATCCCGATTTTCATGAAGCGGTTTCGGTTGAAGAGGAAGGAGGGGAAACTGAAATCATCGCCGAAACTCTGCGCCCGGGCTATCTTTATGAAAAAACCGTGATCCGCCCAGCCATGGTAAAGGTAAGACGCTAATAAGGCCGGAATGCTGGTTCTAAATTAAATAATCCACTGGCTAAGTTAGCGGATTAGGGCAATAAAGAAGGCTGCATCTAGTATAGGTGCAGCCTTGCTGAGTTGAAAAATATTACCGCAGAATAATTATGGATTGATTTTACCCTGAATTACCTGAGAAAAACTCCATCATGAAGATTAGGATTCATCGGGCCATTCTGGATATACCGCGCTCGTAACTTGAATCTACCTTGTAGATTTTTGCTTTAATGGCTCTGCCTAGTATTACAATTCTACTGGCGTACTCTCATATTGGATACCTAATACATCCATGCAGAAACGAATGTTGCGATCTAAGGGCAAATCAAACATATCAAATTCCGTAGCATAGTAATCAAACAATTGCACTATTGCTGGCTGCAATTCTTTGAAGATTGCCATGGTTAAGAATTCGTCATGGCAATCTTCCATCGCTCCGCTCATCGAAATTATTAGCTCAAACGCCCAGGTGTTGTCTTTCGTAGTCAGAAAGAACGGAAAACGTACTGCTCCACGCATCGCTGAGAGTGAACATTCGTCACGTAACCACTCTTTTTGTTGCTTCGTCATTTGGCTCAACTTCTCCAGTTTCTCGATCTGTGCTCTATGTAAGTCGAATGCGCTGGTTTTTTTATTTTCAGATAGTTCGTTTAGCATTTCTAAAAATTCTCTGGTCGACCATCCTCCTGTTAACATCCAAGAGCGATAATTAAGCAGAGTGGAATACTTTGCAGATGCATAACTCTCTTTTTTCGCCTTACTGAATATGTACTCCCAGATCGGACTCGCCGTGTCATCTGTTTCATCGACAATGTTAACGCCGATATGGCACTCCCAGCCACGAGGAACAAGAAAAGAAAAATCCCGTTTCAGCACATTGCTTAATGCGATGTGCACTGCCGCCCAAAGTCTCTCCAGGGAGTATTCTTGCATATACGGCAAGAATGAAAAATCTTTAGTTATGTGAATTTGCTCTGAATTGATGATACTCATATAAGTACCTCCTTTTATAATTCTCTGCAGGTTTTACTTACTGCAGGATAGAAATCCACCTAGGACTAGCCTCACCGTTTAAGCGGACTTCTACCCTGCAGCAAGTTTTTAAGATACGTCTCAATTTTTTCAACTCAGATTATTAAAGTACTATCAATTATTTTATCACGTACTAATAAAAAAGTCAACTAGAAAATCATTATTTTCAAGAAAACTGTGGTAATTAAAATGCCTCAGCACTATTCTTGTAGTCATTTTTTGGTATCTTCGCCAAAACGTTAATAATACCAAAAGTGCCAGCGTCACCAAACTAATTGATATACTGTTTTATATTTAAAATATCTCTACAACAATAAAATATTAATATATTGCACCAAAAACAATCCAGTCTACCAAACTAGCTTATGCTTATTCTAGCATAGATAAGCATAAAAGTCAAGAGTTTTATTGCGATTGGGCTCGTGTTATAATCATAATATGTATATTTCAGGAGGTAAAATTGACTACATCAAGCGTCGTGTGCGAGCTTGTGACTATCTTTCAGTAGCACAACTTTTCTTGCAGGATAATTTTTTGCTTGAGCATATTCTGTCTAAGGAAGATGTGAAACCGCGCTTGTTGGGTCATTGGGGTACTTGTCATGGTATTAATTTAGCCTATGCTAATTTGCAAGCCTTCTTCGACCGCTCGCTTGAATTTAATCAGGACGAGAAGCTTGCCGAACGTAAAGTTCAGAAAGCTCGTCCTGCCGATCTTGCCGTTCGGGAGCTGAAAAAGACTGTCCCTAATCTCCAGCCTAAGAAAAAAATCGATTTTGACCGATATTTTACGTTTGTCCTCGGCCCCGGTCATGGTTTTCCCGCCTTGCAAGCTAATTTGTTTATTGATGGCATTCTGGAAGAAGTAGACGCTCAGGCTACGCGCACTGAAGAGGGGATTGCTTATGTTTGCAAGCAGTTTTCTTGGCCAGGAGGATTCCCATCTCACGCTAGTCCTCTTACCCCGGGTGTCATATGTGAAGGCGGGGACTTGGGATATGCTCTTGGAGCGGCCTATGGTTATGCGCTTGGCCACCCAGAAAAGACTATAGCAGTCTTACTCGGAGACGGGGAGTTTGAGACGGCGACTGCGCTTGGTTCGATGAATCTGGTCAAGTTAGTTGCTGATCGCACAGTTCATGGCAGAGTGCTGCCGATCTTGCATCTTAACGGTTATAAGATTTCCGCGCCAACCGTTTATGCTCGTAAATCAGAAAGGGAACTTCATGAGTTGATTCGTGGTTTTGGCTTCACTCCGCTCACAGTGAATGGTGATCATATACAGGAATTTCAGCAAGCCCTAGAAAAAGCTACGATTATTGATCATCCTTTCATCATTATGCGCACCACTAAAGGTGAAACTGGCCCCACGGAGATTGACGGCGAAAAAGTTGCGGGTAATTTTCTGGCTCACCAGATTCCACTCAAGGAGGCTAAGACTAATCCTAAACAACTCAAAATGCTTGAGCAGTGGCTCTCCAGTTACAATTTTAATGAATTATTCCACACGGAGAAAGGATTTACTCTATGATAGACCAGGTTACGCGTCCCGGCAAAGAGTTATTTTCACCTGCTGAAAGTATTGGCAGGGCGATTGCTAGGCTTATGCGAGAAGATCAACACTTTTATCTATTTTCTCCAGATGAGACCACTAGTAATAAAGTTGATGCTGTTTTTGACGTTTCGAGCCGTGCTTGGGACTTGCCTAAAGAATCTTGGGATTTACCAGAAGAGACTAGCGGGCGCATTATTGAGCTATTGTCGGAAAATACGCTTTTTGCCTGTATGATTGGTCACATTATGAACGGTGAACCAGCCATGATGACGAGCTATGAAGCATTCTTTAGTATTATTACTTCACAAATTCTACAGCATCTGAAATTTCTCGAGCAAGCAAGCGCGGTTAGTTGGAGGCCAGATTACCCTGCGGTTAATTTGTTATCGACCAGTACTTGTTGGCGGCAAGATCATAACGGTTTTTCACATCAGTCACCCGCGTTAATCTCAACCTTGCTTAGCCTACCAGGGAACCGAGCGAACTGCCTTTTCCCTGTGGATGATGTTGCGGCGGAAGCGAGCATTATTTTTGCAAATCAGAACCGAAATGTGGTTAATCTGATCACCTTCAATAAGAACGAATTACCACGCTGGATTGATTCTCATCAGGCTGACCAGCAGCTAGCCGCCAGTGGTGTAACGGTTTTTGGTTTTGCTTCAGATGATGATGAGAACTTGATTTCGACCGCCGAAAATAACCTAGCTAACCAAGAGATTGCCCAAATTAAGGGTGAGGCTCCAATAGAAGAGGCTACCAAGCCCGTGAAAAGTGCCACAGAGCCAGATTATGTTTTTGTGGGTATTGGCGATATTGTCTCCGGAGAGTGCCTAGCAGCGATTGATATTTTGCACGAAGATCTGCCAGAGCTGCGCCTGCGCTTTGTTAATATTGCGGCACTTAGTTACAATGCGATTGGCCCACGCGACAATCAGCTCTCTAAGCGAGCCTTCGATAAATATTTTACAGCTAGTAAACCATTAATTGTCAATTTTCATGGTTATCCGGCTACGGCTGAACAAATATTGAGCCAGTACGCCGCCAAGGCTCGGTTACACGTGCATGGTTTTAATGATCATGGCAGCACAACAACGCCTTTTGAGATGTTGAGCGTCAATTCAGCTTCACGCTATCATCTGGCTATGGATGTTGCCAAGGAGGCAGGCCGGCCAGATCTAGTGCGGAAGTACGAAAAGATTATTGCCGAGAATCATCAATACGCCAAGGAGCACGGTATTGACATGTTTTAAAGCTGCGTGGCAGACCTATTATGTTACGCCTACCCCATGGACTATATTTTAGTCAAAGCGAATCACTTTAGTCAGCAAGAATTATATGACTTCCTGTTTGGTGAAGGCGACCATCATGCATCTATCTACTACAGTTTTAGCCGATTTTGCAGACTATTCACTAATTGCGATCATCTAATAAGGGATTTGGTGCATAATAGCTTAGGTATTAAAGAAAATGCCATTTCTGAAGAAAAGTACTAATAGGGTTTAACTCTACAAGACCGCTTTGGTGGCGGGGTCTTTCTGTAGCCTGGGTCTTGCAACTCGTATTAGGCCCCAATCTACTACGCCAGCGTATGCTTTCTTCAAGGCACCGGTAGGGCTAATCGTAAAATAAAGACTTTTTTGCGTACGACAGCCGATCATTAAATCAGTTTATAAAATCGAGACTAACCGTCATATTCTTACATGCCTTCTAAATTGTAACCACCGTTCAAGTACTTATAATCTTCTGCGCCGTATTAACCCCGCACACGCTCGGGCGGCTCTATTCCTTCATCTAGGTCACGATAGGTATCGATTTCTTCGCGCACTTCCGGGTCACTACTATAATAATTAAACATTGCCGCTTCGGCCCGTGCTCGTGCCATTTCTGGCGATTCACGGTTGGGGAGGATCAGAGTTGTATCCTGACTGGCACCTGCGCGATAATCAAATCTGTAGGTTTGCTCACGTAAACGCTTAGCTAGCGCCATTGGGCGATTGGCATATCTTGCTGGAACTAAACCCCACTCAGCCAATTCTCTTGTAAAAGCATGCGCAACTTCTACTCCTCGCGACAGCGCTTTATTCATCGTTAATGCTAGATCAAAGGGATGAATGCGACCAACCTCGACCTCCTCCAAGGTTGGTACGGAGTCGGTATAGCTCGCGCTGGCAGACTTCATGAGGAGAGCTTTGGCCGTGAGCCTTCCGCTTAGGCGATCAGAGCTACGACTCATTTCGTAATAAGACGGTCGAATAATGTTTTCGCGCAAGTCACTTACGGCTGCCTCCGACACAATCAATTGCCCATTAATGATTAGGGCTTGATTCATGGTAAAATCACGTGTGGCAAAATAACCAGTCAAGGTGTCGTCGCCCATACCGTGACCATTGGCGTAGCCGTCTGCCATATATTCCTCAGAAAGCTGATCGCGCACCGCATCGTCAATATAGCTCGTCCCATCATCTCTTAAAATATTCACCAAGTCAATGTCTCGCACTGACTCAACCCCATTATCTCCCGTGACGATTTCTCGAGCAATGCTACGTGCCATTCCGCCCATCACACCGACTCCAGCTGGTAAGTCTTTAATAAACGGATAACGTTCCGCGATTTTCTTTGGTAACTGGTAGGTGGTAAAACGTTGCTCTAATTCATGTAGCTCACTACGGTTGTCATCAAAATCTTCCGGATCTTCATTGTTCCAACAATCGATCCAATTTGGATCCTCTTGACCTTCGGCGTACCAATCATCTTCGCCGTCCCAGACTAGGTCTGCTTCCGACCTGGTCTGATCAAAACGATTTTCATAAACTGCGTGGCTGTCTTCTTCAGACTCACTGCTCGTTTCGAATTCCACATATTCCTCTCTAGCTACCTTTGCATTGGCCTCAGCATCGGTATAATCCTCATACTCTAAACCGTCTTTAGTTTGAGTGTTCTCAACCTCGCCATCATCAACCTCGCCGGTTTCGCGGTCAACAACATCACCAAGACTCGTAAAATCAGACTGCAAACCTGCGCTAGCCTCTTCCTCAGCTGGACCACCTTCAATCGATTGATCATGCTCATTAGATCTGAGATAGTCCTCGATGATATTCTCATAAGTCTCTAAGTTGTTTAAGCCGCTCGCGCCCTCTTTATAACTATCAGGCTCATCATAGCTGTCAGCATCAATATTAATACCCGCTAAAACGCGTCCTCCCAAAACCCCCGGATCACTGATGACGTCATTCGCTCTAGCGTTCTCGGTATCATAAATATTCTGATCACCTTCCCGTTGACCAGCCGCAAAAATATCCGAATCCGGAACAGTCTCATGCGAACGCTTCTTTTTGCTCATGCTAATATCATTATAGCATGATTTTTCCGAAAAATGTAAAACCGAAGCTTCATCTTTTGGCGCTACTTATACTATGGATTACTGTGGCAGTAATTTTAGAAACGTAGAACCTCGTCTTTTCTCAACCAACTAACCTTGTTTATGTATGTTAATAAACCTAATCACTTAATAAAACCTCGCCCTGTAGTTCGACCTCGGCTCTCCAATATACCAAATTAAGATGATCCCCCCAAGGGGACAGTGAACTAATTGCGGAACAAATCCGAAAAACAACCCTCATTCATAATCTGAACTAAATGATATCGCTCATACAGTTAATATGTGTTAAAACTACCACTCAGAGACATGCTATAGTCAGGAAGGGAAATCGTAAAAATCTTAGATTTTCATGGCGCCAAGAGATTGGAGAGAGTTTTGCCACTCCTCATTAGCCTTTGGTAATTAGAAAAACTAAACCATGATTTTGCATAATCTCCGCACTGCATAGCTAGCACTACTATCTCAAAGTGCTTATACTATCATTGTATCACAGATTGGGTTAAAAGTCAAGTATTTTTTTAATAAAAAGCACTTACTGTGACTTGCATCATAGAAAAAGTACAACTTTTTTCTTATAGATACTGCGTGTAGGACAAGAGGAAAACATCAATCCGGCTTTATTTCGTAATTAATGCGCTTTATCTATGAATAAAACATCATTTTAAGGTAGAGGATTGGGGCCAAATTCAAAGATATACTACCTCGAGTGACCAAAATCACTCTTTAAGGCAGATAACTTCTAGCCAACTACGCCCGGTGACCACCGATCTGATGATTGCGGTCCTGTGCTGTGCTCCCTTCCTCTAAACTCATGCCTTTCATGATCGCATTTTTACCATAACGGGCACGAATTTCCAAAATTGCTTGCTGTAAACGCGTCTCGGCTTCAAGTTGTTCTTTTTCTTGTTGCTTTTGTTCCTGGTATGCTTGGTCACGGGTGAACAGGCTCAGCTGTTGACAAGTTTGTTGGTTTTCATTTATACCCACTAGATTGCCAACACTAAGGTTAAATTTGCGGATCAGGAGCTGTGGATCTGCTATGGTATCAAAAAGTTGTACAAACCCGGTCCGGAGACGGTTAGCTAAGTTTGTTCTTTCGTCTAGTCGCAAAGTTCCGTGTGCTGGGTAGGGCGCCAGACGCCCGTAATGGTCGGTTTTTACGGGGCCAGTATAGTTTATTTGGGGATTCTTGAGATTTTCGATGTCGTAATTAATATGTAAGACCAGTTGATCAGTCACAAAGCCTTTTTCGCTTAATTCTAACGCCAGTTGTTCTGCCATCTCCTTCACGATCAAGCGAGATTTTGTGAAGTCATAAGGACACTGCAAAACCTGGCCATTATTAAGGCTTTTGGCCTTAGGTCGGTAATTCTTCACCGTCTGAATGGTGGTTGGCTCATATCCCCAACTGTGATCGATTAATAGCTCTGCATTCACTCCAAAAATTTTGTATAGTAAATCCTCATTTTCTAACGAACACAGCGCGACGTCTCCCATTGTATATAAGCCATATTGAGCTAATCGCTTGGCATATCCTCTGCCTACTCGCCAAAAATCCGTAATTGGTCGATGTCCCCACAAATTTCTCCGAAAGCTCATCTCGTCCAGTTCGGCAATCCTCACTCCGGCTGCATTTGGTTTGGCATGTTTAGCTAGGATGTCCATGGCAACTTTACAAAGAAACATGTTTGTGCCAATACCCGCGGTTGCGGTAATACCAGTACGTTCAAAAACCGCCGTAATCATTTTGGTAACATATTCGGCCGCAGTGAGGTGACTATATTTTAGGTAATGCGTAATTTCACAAAAAACTTCGTCAATCGAATAGGCAAAAATATCTTCGGGCGCTACAAATTTTAAGTAAGTTTGATAGATTTTGGCGCTGTAATCTAGATAATATTGCATTCGAGGTCTAGCTATAATAAAATCCAGTTCTAGACCAGGATCTTTAGCTAGCGCCTCGGCGTCATGAGACTTTCCACTAAACCTGCGATTCGGTGCCTGGCGCAATCGCTGATAATTAATTTCTTTGACTTTTTGGATTACTTCAAATAGCCTGGCTCTTCCCGGAATTCCGTAAGACTTTAAAGCTGGCGAGACTGCTAAACAAATTGTTTTTTCTGTGCGTTCAGCATCGGCGACTACTAAATGAGTTGTTAGCGGATTCAGGTTGCGTTCTTGGCACTCTACCGAAGCGTAAAAAGATTTCAGATCGATTGAGACAAAAACACTCTTTTGCCGATCAGCTTGCATGTATCTATTGCCTAACTTTTTCTACGCCTACCACGTTCGCGTTTTGGTGCAGCCGTTTGTTCTTGATTGCCGCTCTCTTCTAATAGCTGCAGCAATTGTGCTTCCGCCTCTCGTGAATTTTTAGGTAGTCTGGTCTTAGTATTTTTCATTTCTGTATTATCCTTATCATTATTGGTTGATCTGCCGCTGGCATGACCAGCTTTTTTAGGTGATTCTATAATTTTGGCGAAAACCATTTTGCCTGCTGCCGTCTGAATCACTCGTACGAATTCCACTTCCACATCTTTGCCGACCTTGTTGCTGGCGTTCTCTACCACCAGCATAGTCCCATCCGGCAAATGTCCAATGCCTTGGCGAGCATTGCTACCAACTGTAGTAATTTTTGCCATGGCGTGTTCTCCTGGTAAGTATTCACCACGCAGTACCATTGCTAAGTTATTAATATTGAGGACCGGAATGCCTTCAGCAGTTGCTACCTTGTTTAAGTTGAAGTCGTTTGTTAGAATCCAGCCATGATTACTTTTAGCCAATTCCAGTAGCCGATCATCTACCGGCGTTCGATCTAGCTCATCGTATAGGATTGTGATTTTAATCTGAGTAGCTCGCTCCAGGGAACTCACGATATCTAACCCATAACGCGCACGTGCACGTTTCTCTGATTCTTTGCTATCAGCGAGAAGCTGCAGCTCTCTCAGTACGCTGCGGGGAATAATGAAAGTGTCATTCAGAAATCCCGATTCTGCCACCGACAGAATGCGGCCATCCATTAGTACGGATGTGTCCACGTAGATCTTGCGCCTAGAATCTGCTCCAAGCAGTGGTTTCTTGAGGCTCTTCAACCACAGAACTGTCGTTTCCGCCAAAACTAGCATTAAAATTAATATTATAAATAAGTTCATTCCTACATTTTAACATATGTTTTGAAAAATATCAAGGAATAGTTTAATCGTAGAATCATACACGCCAAATCTTCTGGTGACTTCAGCGGGCGTACGATGTTCCTTAAGCACTTCATGTACTGCATTAAATCTCGCTACTGCTCGACTTTCTTGTTCTTCTCGTTTACAATAAGGCATAAGGTAGTTTCTCCTTTCTGTGTTATGTAGTAATAATTACAGTTTAGAGGACTACCTTTTTATTAGCAAACGCTAGCGCGTTGCTAACAACACTACACTTGCGAAGGTGGTGAGGGGATACGATCTTATTGACTTTTTCGCAAAAATAAAATATAAAACAAGTATGCGCAAAACATCTGCAAGTCATCATTGTGATCACATTGGGCGCCAAAAGGCATCGTCTAATACTAAACGGTTGCTTCCAAGCGCCTCGTCTAATGAATATCAATTGCCTGTGATCGATACGGCTATGCTGCAGTTCCAGCAACTGACCGCTAATCCGAGCTCAAGCTCATTGCGATCCGCAGGACCAACTAATCTGATTCATATTTCTGATTTGGGAGTAGAAAAAAACAAATTACTGTCCTCACGAGATTCGGATGCTGATTCGCACTTCTTTTCTGGGCTAGATGAAATTAACATAGAACAATCACTCGCCTCAGCCGGTATAGAACAATCACTCGCCTCAGCCGGTA
>CANOGH010000011.1 GCA_947565505.1 uncultured Candidatus Saccharibacteria bacterium
CTCGCCTCAGCCGGTATAGAACAATCACTCGCCTCAGCCGGTATAGAACAATCACTCGCCTCAGCCGGTATAGAACAATCACCTAACTCGCTTAGTGTTGAACAGCCCATTCAGCCTGATTTGTCGAATAAATATATTGGGATTTTGGACCACGAATATCGTGGTCCAAAATCCCAACCACCCATGCCGCTAATTGATCGGGCAGTACAGTTTGCACCCTTCGCGGCCCTCACTGGCCACAGCGACATTATTAAACTCACCGAAGATCAAGATTTCTACGAAACTTTCACTACTATCATCGATCAATCATTATCTGATGATGAATTTGGGCCATTAATTGACGAACTTTGAGTAAACGAATTACCAGCCGCATCAGTCACCTCCACGGATACTGATTTCTCGTTGCCCTTAAGAGCGTAAGTCAGAGTTAGTACACCACCGCTATTTGTTGCTTGCGGGCTAACTCTAGCGCCATCAACAAATAACTTATAGGTCTTGAGATCTTCTGATCCCTTAGTGACTGCAACTGTCAAAGTTTTCTTGCTGGAGCCGTCTCCCTTAGTGGTGGTAATGTCGATCGTTGGAGGCCTATCTTCATCTGGAGTATTGGTACACGGATCCTTCTCTTTATCATTGTATGGTTCTGGCACATACCAAATTTCAGTTCCAGAGGTTGGATCAACCATTTTTGTCACCTCAATTTCAATCTTTTTGCTTTCAGGAGTACAGCTCGTAGCTAACAAGTGATTTTCTTTGTTAAAAATCAAAGTAGTCTTGGTGACGCCGGATTTCTTATTATTGTACCAGCTCGGCCAAATATCCGTTTTGCCGCCAACTGTTAAAGATTGGATCCCGGCTGGCCTGATCGGTTTATCCTCCGGTGACCAGCGTCCTTCACTAGCATAAATCTCTTTATGTACTCTCTCCATGTAATCATTTACCACTCTACGGACGATCTCATTCGTGCTGCTAGTTAGACCGGCTCCATCGTGATTACCATTCCAAACTACAGTAGCAACTGCCGTAGAGAAGCTTGCCATCCAAGCGTCTTTTGCGACTGCACTATTAGTTGTCGTAGTGGTACCAGTCTTACTCGCCGTCCATACACCTGGTACTACGAAACCAAATGAATTGGCTTGGCCACCGAAGGTGATTTTTCTTGCGTTTGGATCACTCAGAATATCTGCTAGCAAATAAGCGACTTCCTCATCAATTATGCGCTCTCCTGCTGAATCCTGCCAGGTTTCTACTACCTTACCACTTGCATCCTTCATCTCTAACACGTAAACTAAATCTTTGTAGCTACCACCACGCGCCACCGAAGCATAAGTGTTAGCATGCTCGATCGCTCTAACGCCACAGCCACTACCAATCGCCATAGATAAGCCAGCTTGATCATTATCTACACAATATGATTTATCTCCTAGACCCCTTAAGATCGCTAAAGCATTATCAATCCCAGACAAATATAGAGCCTTCACCGCACCAATATTTAAGGAATTTCCCAAAGATTGTCTAATGGTAAGGTTACCATAAAATTGCCCTGACGCATTCCTCAGTGCACAGGCGCCTGTATATCCCGCACAGTACAAGGAATCAATATTTTCATCTTTCAGTACGGTCCCCGGACCATACACGACATCCCCATCTTTTATCGAGAATAACGCTGAGTAATCAAGCACGGGCTTAATGGTTGAGCCGGGCTCAAGCAACGAAGTTGTCGCGTTAACCTCACCGTAAATCGGAGTGTCCCAGTTAATTGATCCTACCATCGCTAATACCTGACTGGTTTCCACGTCAACTGATGCAAGAGCAATATTGTCACTACCGTTAAGGTATCTTAAAGCATCGCCGGCTGCCACCGCTTCTTGCGCGATCTCTTGCGCGCGGTAATCCAAAGTCGTCTTAATAGTGAAACCGCCAGAACGCATGGTTTGGATGCCATACTTTTCTTCCAACATATGCTTTACTTCCATTACGAAATGTGGCGCTAGCATATTTTCATACTGATTGCTTTCAGGAATGATCTGATCTAAAATTGGTACTGCCTTAGCCTCATCCGCTTCTGCCTGGGAGATATATCCCATTTCTACCATCACATCTAAGACTTTGTGTTGTCTCGCGATCAACCCTTCATGACCAGCCTCATTGTAGGGGTTTAATACGGCCGGATTATTTGGCACCGCAGCAAGCAAAGCCGATTCAGCCAAATTTAAATCTTTAGCATTCTTACCGAAATAAGTTTGTGCCGCACTCTCGATTCCGTTGCGCCGACCTCCATAAGGAGACTCGTTAAGGTACATCGTAATAATCTGCTCTTTGCTATACATCTTCTCCAACTCAATTGAAAGGATCAGCTCCTTAATTTTGCGGGTAATTCCACCGCGATTTTCTGAAGCCGCCTCATCGGAGAAATAAACTTGTTTAATTAACTGCTGCGTCAACGTAGAGCCACCCTGCACTCCGCGTCCAGAAACCGTCGAAAGTACCGCGCGCACCAACGCCCCCAAATCCACACCTGGATGATGATAGAAATTGCGATCCTCAATCGCTACCGTAGCTTGCCGCACGTAAGTAGAAATATCCGCCTCGTCCACAACTAAACGGTAGTCATCAACACCTTTATCCTCCCAGAGGACAACGCCGTTTCTATCTAAGTAAGTGTTAACCGTCTCATCAATCGTTAAGTTACCCAACTTAATCTCTTTCAACTGACTCTTGTAATAGATAAAAAGTGCACCAATACCGATAATTCCAAGCAAAATACAGGCTGCAAAAATCTTACCAATACGTTTCAGACCAGCTTTAGAGAACCAATAAGCCTTAATTCTTTCCCATCTAAAATGCGCAAAAAAGCGGGGAACTGGCTCCTTAGGCAACGGCCTAAGATGTGACGAACCATCCTTTTTCGATGTGTTAGGCTTACTATTTTTTGGTCGCTTCTGTCCAGAAACCAAACTCGAATAAACACCCATACTTCCGCGACGGGATTTCTTATCATTTGGACTATTTTCTAGCTTATTCATACCTCAATCATAGCACAAATGGCTTAGTTTTTAAATACGTTTATCCTCATTCAAGTTCAAAAGCTCGAAATTTTAAGCTTATTTTAAGCATTTTATTGCTTAAAATACAAAAAATATAAAAAGTACTTGACTTTTTAGCGAATCTATGATACAATGAAAGTATAAGGAGTTAGCAATCTTGCTAATAGCCCTAATTTTTGATAACCTGGGTCTACATAAGCCTCTTTGCACTCATGATTCGCTGCTTCGTGGTATCATTTTGATTTTTATAACTAAACCTGGATACACATTCCTTGATGCCTTTGTGGCTGTAGATTGTCGGGATGATAGTTTTCCCACATGAATATCTTGATATTGATGACGGTAATTATTATCACGCTCCCATATATCTAACATAACACTAGTGCATAGCTGAACCCCGCCCTAGCAAGGGCGGGCGTGCTGTCTGTCTACTTCACCACTGCAAACTTATTTTTGCCGCGCTTCACTAGTGCGGTCTGATTGATTTTAATATCCTCCTTGACTTTTGTACCATTGATACTAATTGCCCCGGCGGCTGCTAGCTTCCTAGCTTCACTTTTGCTACTACAAAGTCCAGTCTCTACTAGTACATCTAACAATCCCGTGCCTTTCTTAGCGGTTGCTAGATAATCAGCAAACCCCTCAATCTCGGCTTCAACCACTTCATTCAAATCATTGCTGAACAATCTCTCTGTCAGATTAACCACGGTCTCCATATTTTCTTTGCCGTGTACTACTTCAGTTGCGCCCATCGCAAGAGCCTTCTGCGCCAATCTCAACTCTGGCGCTTTCTTATGTCCTGCCATAATTTCATCAACGGCATCCTTATCCAACAGGGTATAAATCTTCATCAGATATTCTACGGAATCATCTGGTTGATTCATCCAAAACTGATAGAAATCAAAGATCGAAGTTTTTTTGCTGTCAAGCCAAATAGCATTTCCTTCAGATTTACCAAATTTTCTTCCTGTTGCGGGATCAATGATCAATGGCGTGCTCCAAGCATCGGCCTTAGCATTTTCCAGTCGTTTAATCAAGTGAATTCCACTCGAACAGTTCCCAAATTGATCCGCTCCGCAAAGTTGCAAATCAATTCCGTATTTCCGGTATAAATGCAAGAAATCGTATCCCTGAATCAAGGTGTAAGAAAACTCTGCATAAGAAATTCCACTGCCACCTTCACCAATACGATTTTGGACAAATTGTCGATCGAGTAACTGCGTCATCGAGAAAGCCTTTCCGACCTCACGCAAAAACTCTAGATATTTCATATCTTTAAACCAATCATAATTGTCTACTTGCGTTAGGTCTGAGCTTTGGATAATTCGCTTCATCTGTGCAGCGATGCATTTTTTATTGTGCTCAACCTCATCAAGCGATTTGAGGTCGCGCTCGCCGTTTTCCTTTGGGTCACCAATCTGCCCGGTTGCCCCACCGACCAATAAATATGGTTCATAGCCGTGGCGCACAAAACAGGCGCACATCATCGCCGCGGCCAAGTTACCAATTGTTAGGGAATCAGCTGAAGGATCAGCTCCCCAATAGAACTTCTTGCCCGCGCGATTATCTAGCTCCGCGGGGTCCTTAATTGTTGTTTCGGCATGAAAACCACGCCATAGTAATTCTTCTGATAATTTCATAATTTATTGCATTTTTAAGTGTATTACAAGTTGGGTGAAACGACTTGACGCGATTGGTTAAGTTTGTTAAAATGGAACTATATTTAGTTGGTGTTACCCTTTAGTATTATTGATACTGAGGGTAACTTTTATTTTTTGAACTTGTCGATTATGAATCGAAAGCTCCAAAGCAACCTTCCTCATATATTTCTCACCTTTCACGCTTTTAAACTGCTAAAAATTGATTATGAGTCGACCTTTAGCTCGGTCAAATCTCCACCCTATCTCAGCTTAACAGATTAAAGATAAAAAGTAAACAAATTGGATTTTAAAAAGCCTGAGTGCTCTCAACTAAAAGTTATGCCTAGAAGCATTTTTTGCTATAATAAAGTAAATAGAAGGAGAAAATAATATGCATCAGACCCCACAAATTACTAAAAAAATTTTGGCTTTTGATATTGACCAGACTCTCAACATTGCCAAGACCCCCATTCCGCCCGAAATTGCTGAATTGCTAGTTAAATTGCTCAATTATTTTGAAATTTGTCCAATTTCTGGGCAAAAATATGAGCAATTTCTTCTTCAAATTGTTGATAAACTCAAGGAGGTTGGTGTCTCCGAGGATCAGCTAACACATCTTCACCTTTTTGCTGCCCAAGGCACACAATACTATAACTACGACATCGCCGAGCACGATTGGCGGCAAGTTTATAATTATCCATTGTCTGATGAGGATGCAACAAAAATTACCTCTGCACTACAAGAGTCTGCCGAGGAGCTGGGCTATTGGGAGGCTGATCAGCTCGCTCCTGGTGACGAAATTATCGAAAATCGCCTTTCACAGATTACCTTCTCTGCGCTCGGGCAAACTGCCGGTACGGAAGCAAAATATGCTTGGGATCCAGACATGAAAAAACGTCAGGCAATTGTTGAGCGCTGCCAGACTAAAGCCCCGGGTTTTCTTTATGAGATTGGTGGTACAACTTCTATCAACGTGGCTGCACCAGGCATGAATAAAGAATTTGGTATGACTCATCTACTAGAAGAGTTGCAGGTTGAAAAATCCGCAGTGCTCTATTTTGGAGATATGACTCAGCCAGGAGGGAATGATTATCCGGTAGTGCAAATGGGTGTCGATACTATCACGGTACGCTCGCATGAAGACACAGCCTATGCGCTACGTGGTATTCTTGGTATTATTTCTGCCTTGAACAAGTAAAAAATTTATTGTAGTTTATTTTTTATATCTCGCTTCGAAAGCCAAAGGCCGCCACTCCTAGGTTCACGCCCTGGGATGGTTCATGATCATGTGGTGCTGTTAGTAATAATGATAACCTTACATCACTAAAGTCCCACTCCATGCGTGTTTGCCGGATTATAGTGAGAACAATTTGCTATCCATATGGCATGTCTCTTTAGATCGGCGCTAAACATAATAAATTTTTGTGAACCACCCCCACATCACCCCCCCAACCACAGCAGACTGTTCAGTCTTTGAGACATGTTTAGACTTTAAGACTTCTTCCATTATACTTTAGAACTAAGATTCTAAGATTATCTCTCAACAAAACCCTAGCACTACTATCTCAAAGTGCTTATACTATCATTGTATCACAGATTGGGTAAAAAGTCAAGAGGAAAAACAAAATCATCGATTTAGTCATCTCTTAAATACCACAAAAATAGCAATTTAGCTACTTTATGATCTTGAGGTAAAACGCTCGTAGATAATTTTTGTTAAGGACTTGTTTTTGGCAAATAGAAATGCTACAATAAGCTTATGAAA
Organism: uncultured Candidatus Saccharibacteria bacterium; assembly: GCA_947565505.1. GTDB lineage: Bacteria > Patescibacteriota > Saccharimonadia > Saccharimonadales > Saccharimonadaceae > Nanosyncoccus. Next base: position 6,453 of record CANOGH010000011.1, read on the forward strand.
TTATATATTGTGGGCAATTGGAAAATGAATTTTTCCGTTGGAGAGGCATCTGTATATCTTCATAAGTTACAACAGAAAATTCGGACTTCTAAAGAAGTAGGAGTGATTATTGCACCCCCCTCAATTGCTTTGCAGCCATTAACTTTACAACTTGATCCTAAAAAAATCAAGCTAGCGTCCCAAAATGGCAATTATCATGATTTCGGTGCTTATACGGGCGAAGTTTCTTATACTCAGTTACGAGGTTTAGTGGACTATGCAATTATCGGTCATTCTGAACGGCGCTATCTATTTTGCGAAACTGATAAAGATATTCGTGAATCAGTTGCCGCTGCGATTCGTAATCAAATAGCACCAATTTTGTGTCTTGGCGAAACTGAAGTGGAGCGCACTTTTGGCGAAACCCGAGATGTCTTGCGGGATCAACTTGTGGGTGGTTTGTCTCAAGTTGCTGTTGAGGATTTACCTAAAGTAATGGTGGCTTACGAGCCAGTCTGGGCTATCAGCACTACTACTTCTGCTAAGATCGCTTCTCCAGATGATGTCTCGGATGCAGTGCAGTTTTTGCGTCAAACTTTAACCGATTTGTACGGCGCCACCATTGCGAAAAAAGTTCCCCTCCTTTATGGCGGTAGCGTTAAGCCGGCTAATGCTGGTGCATATTTAACTATCCCCGAAGTCAATGGTCTATTAATCGGCGGAGCCAGCCTAATCGCTGAACAATTTTTAGGTATTATAGAAACTGCTAAACGAGTCGCATCGTAAAATGAATCAACCTGCAATTAAGTCATCTTCAGCACGTGTTGTCGCCGGCCCTAATTCTGGGGCTGATGCGGTAAGTTTTGAAGCTGAAATCGTTGCGCCCGCCAAGACCGATGACCAGACTTTACCTAAGACTGAGGTTAATGGTTTGGTGAAGGATTGGCAATCCCCCGAGAGTGTTGTTGAGTCTACCGATATTGATAAGCCAGAGCGTAATCAACCTCGCCCATCAGTAGTGAAGCGCCCCGCGAAAGCTACATCTGATGATTACCAAGCTCTAGCTAATGGCGGCTTAGATACCGTAGAAGAAAACGGCGATTTGATTGAGAAAGATGCCGAGGACGAATCGGTTGAAGCCCATAAGACCATTAAGAAGCGCCCTGCGCGTTCGATTTACGCGCTTGCTAAGAAAGATCCTGATGAAGACCTTGCCGAATTATCTTATTCTAAACGCAAGTCAGTACGTAAAGTAGTAGATGCTGACGAGCAGCCACAGCCAGAAAAACGTCGCACTGGTTTATTTAGCGCTTTTCGGAAATCAGTTCGCTATATTCCACCCGAAGATAAGTTGGAAGGAGAAGTGAAAATCCTCAGCGAGGACGAATTGGCACAGGAAATCAGTGCCGAGGTTGAATCACGTTATATCTCTCAAAAAAAATCCGAAGAGCCGGTAGTAGCAGAAGCGGAAACTGCTGAGCCAGTTGGTCTAGTCACTTCTGCTCGTGATCTCATTAACGCAGCCGCAAAAACTATCCGTGAAGAAGAAAAAGAGCTCAAACAAACTCAGCCCAGCGTTAAGGAAGACTTAATTATGCAGGATTATGAGGCTGAAGAGTTATCTGTTTCCCATGACCAGTCTTCCCGCCAGAAGGCTCCGTCTCAGCCTACCAGAAGCATGGATTTTCGGTCAACCGGAAAAGCTGGACGTAGTCTCGCTCGCCAAACCAATTCTGCCTTAGTAAAATCAGCGACTGCTAGCGCGCTCAGTGGCAACAAAGTCATTAATAAACGACCTTTGGCGCAAACTATCCCGATTGTCAAAACCTCACTTAAATTAAAACCAGTATCGCCTCGGGCGGTCAGAATCGTGGAACGTGAGGATGATATCACCAAGATTATCCAGCAGCAATCTACTCAGACACCACAGACCGCGGTTCCAGTCGTCAGGCGCCAACCCATGCGTCCGCCAAGACCAGTACGTAAGGCTCGTAGGCGTCCTGAACCGCAACAAATACCAGTTAATATTGCGTCCCAGGAACCGCTTGTTCCAACGCAAAAACGCATCCCGGTGAGCTTTTTTGACGAGTCTCAACCAGCCGCTAAGCGTCGCGTGCGTGTTGCTACCAGCAAAAACCGACCCGCAGTGGTGCGCCACGTCCCCAATACGCGGGATATTCTCGTGAAACCTCAAGGTGTTAATACTCTTGAGCAATTTACGATTGACCAGCCCAGCACTCATGCCACAAAAGGTAGTCGGATGCAAATTGCCTTGTCCGATAAAACCGTCGGAGACCTTAAACTGGGAATAATTGAGGATTATTCTCCTGAAGACGCTCTGCCAACCAGAGCGCCAGAGCGTACAATCAAGCTGAGTAAGAATCCTGAAGATCCGGTCCAGATGGTCAGCGGTCTTGTGGGCACGCCTGAACATAAGCGTTTCCCACTAGGAGGGAAGTCGCCCTTCCTAAAAACCGTTAATGTTGAAAAACGCCCCTTGTCTGCACCTGTAGAGCATTCAGCGGAGGCTATGACCGCTAGTTCTCCTTCTCAACCAGAGCAACCAAAAGCCCTAGCGCAGAATGGCACAGCCAAGCCTTTTGACGCGCGTTCGTACTTCCTTAACGAAGAGGAACAAAAGGCTCTCGCCGAAAGTAAGAGAACTGGTCAGAAGTTTGAGAAAACCTCCTCTAAGTCATCATCTAGGGGTGGTAAAAAAGCTAAGAAGGACGAAAAGAAAAGTGCTAAGACTACTAAAACTGAAAAGAAAACTAAAAAATCCCGAAAAATTGAAGCACAAACTCAATCTTCCGTTATGTCTCGCCCAACTGTAATCGTTCCGCCGCATCGCCAATCTAACGGACTACTAGTTTTGCTGGCCGTTGTTACTATCATCCTAGGCGCAGCTGTCGGTGCTGGAGTTTATCTCTGTTTGACCTTGCAATAGCACTGCCGTTACGAGGTTGCAAACTATTGACAAAATTAATAATCTGTGCTACAATGGACAGTATAAGCACAATGCAAGACTTGGGCTAGAATTTTAGTGAGAGATAATCTTAGAATCTTAGAATCTTAGAATCTTAGAATCTTAGAATCTTAGTTCTAGAGTATAAATGGAAGAAATCTTAAAGTCTAAACATGTCTCAAAGACTGAACAGTCTGCTGTGGTTGGGGGCTAAATCACTATATAATTATTATATAAAATTACAAATCAGGACTTACGTCAAAAAAATCACATCACAGTGATGTTACTTTACTGGTGCCGAACCTTTCATGATATAATATAGCTTATGTATAATACAAATTCTCTCGGTAATACCTTACGGAATAGCGATGATTCTGCTGGAGAGGGTTGGGACGCCCTTACTAAGATGCAGTGGATTGGATCATCAGAAAATCCAGTTAATATATCCCAAGAAAACTCGCAAATAATGCATTCAAACCGCAACAAAAATATCACCCAAGATAAGTCTAATCAAGAAAAAATCACCCTAGCTGAAACATATCATGCCACTGAGAATCCGTTAACCGACGAGTTAATAGGTGGGGCTATTAAAGCAAGAATTGCTGCTGCAGAACGCGGAGAAGTAAATTCTGATTCTGGGTCCATGTATAGATTCTTAACCGTAGATAAAACAAAAAGCGAAACTGAACCAAACTTAGAAGATAAAGCTAGATTTCACGAAAAATTATTTCAGAAATGGAAAGAAAATCTTGCAACGATCACACCAGAACAGTATCAAGAAATGCTTCATGCTGGAACGGTAGGATCCGACTTTATACAAATGAGAAATTATGTACTCAATTTTCCAACTGCAAAATACCCAGGGCAGCTCAAGAAACTTGCCGAACAAAATGGTCGTGAAGATTTATCAGATTTAATCAATAAATATTGCTACGATTACGTTTCAAAAGATGGCTGGGAATATATAACATCGTACAAGTTAAACGGCTGCCAAAAGCGCGATATAGACGGTCGACACATCGGACATCGTTTATATCTAAATATACCAAATAACAAATTATATCAAGTCGCAGACAAAATCGTTGATGCGTTTAAAGAAAAAAATCTCCCATTTGAGTTTAAGTTTGATGATAGTAATCAGACTAGACGTGAATCAATTGTCTTTTATTGCGAAACAGAACAACTTACAGACAATATACAAGTACTACGTGAATTAAAAAAGAATAATCCTGCTTTGTTTGGAACAATAGAAGATCCACCAATTGCCACCGGTAAAATTGACAACTGGATTGGTTACGGCTCAGAACCAGAAAATACTGGAAAGGAGAGTTTCAATACATTACGCTCCAAAGCACTCTGGAAGGGGATAACTGATACTACTGTTGATTGGGTTGATAAAAATAAAAACGTAAAAAATAAAGATGGAATTTCGATCAAAGAAATTATTGCCCACCAAGCAATTATAGATAAAAAGGCTCAATTGCATTCCAATAGTAAGGTTCAAAATCATGAAAAATTACAAGCCGACATACTGGCGAATTTCGACGACGCACTTGCGGTGATTCGTGAAGACAGTACTAGTATTAAAAGCCAAACTATGTCAGATGAAAAAATTGGAGCAATTTGGAAAGTACAATATCACGATTTGGCGAACACTATCGTAAAGTTTATTCCCGCTATCGAGAAAATTAACCCCGATTTTCATCAACAGTGCAAACAAAATATTCTAGAAGCTTGTGGGAAATACGGAATTCATAGACAAAACTTCGCCTATGATGAATGGGCACTACAAGAAATGGTGAAGTCGTATCAAAATAAGATGAAGTCAACGTGATATAGCGGAATCAACCCTCTCCACGCTAGTTTCCGCTCGTGATAGTTTCAACAAAGGCACTTTAGAAGACAAACGACGCATCCTAAAACTAATTGGTTCGGACCAGCCAACAACAGATAAAAAATGCCTCAAATGAGGCTAAATATCAATCCTGGTGCGAGTGGAGGTAGTCGAAACCTCATCCCAAGTTTGGAAAACTTGTATACTAACCGCTGTACGACACTCGCAAAATAGCTACATCGCGCCAATTGTAGGCACTCTACATATCTACAAGACATTATATCACAAATTCTTGAAAAAATACCAAAATCGGCTCATTTTCTTTCATGACAGAAAACCTCTGTTTAGCCTTGTTCTAACATTTCTTTTGTGATGACAATATCCGAACCGCTCATCGCCGCACCGGATAGCACCAATTTAGCGATTAGGTTCTCAACCAACTTTTGTACGATTCTTCGCATGGGTCGGGCGCCCATTTGTGGATCATAACCGCGTTCTACGAGTAGCAACTTGGCCTCATCCGTTAGTGTGACTGAGATTTTTTGCGGAGCTAAAGTCTTATTGATTGATTTGATCATTAAATCGACAATCTTCACGAGGTCGCCCTTCGATAAAGGCTTAAAAATACAAATTTCGTCAAAGCGGTTCAAAAACTCCGGTTGAAATTGACCTTCATGAATCATCGTATTGATCAATTGTTCCTTCATAACGTCTAAGTTCTCACCACGTGCTACGTATTCTCTAATCGTATTGGCTCCAGTGTTCGAAGTGGCGATCACGATAGTGTCACGGAAAGATATTTCTCGGTTATTCAGATCTCTCAAAATACCCTCATCTAACATTTGCAACAACGTTGTCAAAACTTGTGGATGCGCTTTTTCGATCTCGTCAAGTAGTACGACTGCGAATGGCTGTTTCATTACCTGTGCCGTTAAACTCTGGGCATTCTCAACGCCATCGGCGATCAGCCGCGATACGTCATTCATAGTGACAAATTCATTCAGGTCCAATCGAATAATATGATCTTCACCGTTGAAGTAAACCTCAGAAATCGCCTTCGCCAATTCAGTTTTACCAACGCCGGTCGGACCTAAAAACAAAAACGTGCCAATAGGACGATTCTGATTGCGCACCCCGGCAGCCGAGCGTCTTAAAGCGTCCGCTACCGTAGTGACCGCTTCGTTTTGATCTATCATGCGCTGATGAATCAGCTCTTCTAGCCGCAGTAACTTCACCCGTTCATCGTCTGACCCACCACTTTGGACTTTAATCCCTTGCGTCTTCTCGATAGCTTGCTGTACTGAGTTGATGGTGATAAATTTTCCCTCTGCATAGTTGCAGGCTAACTCTAATAGGTTTAATGCTCTGCCTGGCATTACCAAATTATGAATATATTTTTCACTCAACCGATAAGCTTCCTTGAGAGCGAGATAGGTGCATATTACCTGATGTTTTATCTCTAAATGTGGTGCCTGATCTTGCAGCACTTTCATAGTCTCTTCGTAGTTGGCTGGCGGTACAATCACCTTGTTTAGTGCATTTGCTAAAGCACTATTCCTGGCCGAAAGCTCAAGAAATTTTTGCTCATTCATCGCCAAAATAATGCGCAAATTGCCTGCTTCAAGCACTGGCGTCAGAATATTAGAAATGTCTACTGAGCCTACCCCATCTTCAAAGAATAGTTGTGCTTGATCCAAAAATAGAATGATGTTTTTCGCAGCATAGGCCTCATTAAAAATCCTAATCATTAAATTGTTGAGCTGGTCTGGCCGATTGGCTGCCGAAATCAGCATTGCGGCGTCTAGCATGAATACTTGCCGATATTTTAACTTATTAGATACTTTCGTATCTGCATCGAGGATTTTCTCGGCGAAAGCTGTTACTACCGTACTCCGTCCTGAACCATCTGCACCTACCAAGGTGACATTCTGCCTCCCCCCACTAGAGAATGTGCTAATAATTTTGTCAACGATCTCATGATGTGTCGCTAAGTATACTTGGGCCTTAATAGCTCCTAGTTGCTCAGATAAATTCCTGCCATAACGCTGCAAGGTTGGGATATATCCAAAAGAGAAGTCCCGTGCAATCCCGCCGTCTCTTCGTCGCTGCTTTGAACTCTTAATTAAGCCGTGCAGGTGGTTATACCAATTGATCCCTTGATAGAGGTCTGCCAATTCCAAGCGCATTTGCCGGAGCAATAGCTCGTGTTCTGGATGACTCTGCACGATTGCTACCGCCAACATGCCACCGGAAATCGTCTCGCCCTCAGTAGCCTTCCAAATTGATCGAGCAGTTGTAAAAATCATTTCCATATCTACATTGGTGCCTTCAGCGAAGAATCTTAAATTTGCCGGCGTTAATCCAAAACGTAGTGCTAGAAATGCTCCGCTACGCGTCCTCATGAGGCCGCCAACCAAATTTTGAGGTGTTGGACGCTTACTCATAACTCTTAACACGTTCACCGATAGCAGATCATTAATATCCTCAGATTTTCCTAGCGGTACGGGGATCGCTTCGTTAGCTAGCCAAATATAGAACATGAGCACTGCGATCATTAATGCTAAACACAGCCATCCTAGGGAATTATGTTTCAAAAATAACAGATAGGCACAGCCTAGACCGGAGCCAATTATAATTAATATTAGGAGTAGCTTTACCGGTGCAGGCCGAAAAAGCCTTCCAAAACGGGCTTCACGTGCTCTTGCGCTATTATAGTTAAATTCGTTCATCTAAAAACTCACCTGCATGACGCTTAAAACTATGCACAAAATTACCCCAAACGGCGCCAACGGCCACAAAACCGTTAAAATTACCCCCATAACGCACTCCAAAATTATCAAAATCGTACCAATGATTAGCAAAAACAAGCGTATGATGGCTCCGATCAGACGCGACAATAATTTATCAAAAAACACCGAAAGTTTTGCGCTCAGTGACGGCACGCGTGTTTCGCCGGCAGAAATCTGCCGAAATGGCGCAAATAAATCTCTGACCAACAGACTAATTGAGAAAAAATCCACTGTATTCTTCACCCGATCCTTCAGTCGCACCAAAAACATCTTCCAACCCCGCAGGTACCACCACTGGATCATCTCAATCATTAGCATAAAACCATTATAACCCAGTTACCACGGTTTTCATAGATTAGATTGTACGACCTGTCCGAAAATCTAACGGATCGGTGCTTTTTAAGGGTTTTCGGCCTAAATTCATTACGGAAGTTTAAGAGGCAGACTTTACTTTGCCCTCAGTATTCTACTAAATATTATTAAAAAATATCAAGGCCCAAATTATCTTAAATCAAAAACAAAACCTGTATGGGGTGCCTTGTTGAATCGAAATGGAACCAAATAGCTACGGAGTTCTTCAGAGTAAAACATATTATCTCTGTTTCACCCTTAGCTACGTATTGCCACCGATAATAAGATACTCTCCCCATCCATAAGGCTTTCGCCTTAGCTCTATTATAACACAAACCCCTATAAAATCGGCAAAAATACAAAAAATAATCCCCCATATAACCCTAGAACCAGAGTGAGGGGGAAATGTTGATGCTTGTAAGCGGAGGGAGTGCGACCGAAAGCCTGGTAGTCGTATCTCAGAGGAGGCGAACTAGACTTGGTTGTTCCGACCAGTAGGAGAATGCGAGCGTGTCGACGCAATCGCTTCTTCGTCTACTAACGAGATGCGGATGTTAAGTTTCTTACCTCGTAGGAGGCTCTACTAGTAGTATAACGCAAGTTTGGGAATTATTTTTTATTTTTTCGATTTTTTTCGTCGTTTGTCGTTTATTGAGATGATTGGATGGTATCGGAACGGACACTAAGCCTACATGGATTGACCCGCAGGGCGTCGAGCGAGCGGCGGAGGGGCGTAGCCCCGACGCATAGCCCTCTAATCCGCAAAAACGAAGACCCAAAACTAATACGGGGTGCGCATCGTGTTCTCCCTCTGACACGGTCTACTATCTGTGCCGAGCGTGAACGCCACCACGCCACCCCCGACTAGCATGGCAACCTAGCAACAAGGGCAATAAAGGTAACGTATAATTTTTGTGTTCAATTTTTACAGAGATGAAACCGCTCATCTTTTTATGTGGTTTTGGGTGGAGTTTTGCGGGTTTTGCGGTTGAAGCAGGCTTTCTGCGCTGGTTTGCGATTTTTATCCGCCGCCATTTAGAGGGGGATAAGCAGGAGCTAGGATGGAAAATAATTTCGGAGGGCTAGCGGTAGAATGTAAGTATGGGTAGACCGACAAAATACAATCAAGAGGTGGCGGATAGGCTTATTCTTTTTGTTGAGCAGGGGCTGACCGTGAAGGATGCCTGCTACGGCGTCAACATCTCCCCCGATACCTGTTCCCGTTGGCGGCAGAGATACCCCGAGTTTGCGGAGCGGTTTATGGAAGCATCGAGAAAGCAGTTGTGGGGGTCGGCGGACGCCCTCGCAAAATACCACCACTACCGCCCCTACAAGCGAAGGGTGGGTGTTTGCCTACCCGCACGCCAAAAGCCCCATAGCGAGGCTCTACGGGGCTTACAAGGGTATTTTGCGGGCGGAGTTGGTGGTAGTAGCGTCGACGACGATTTTATTTGTGAGGTAATCTAAAGCAGGACATTCCAAAATCATTCCCGATATGGTATAATTAGATTGTCCAAATCTAATTATTTTTACAACAGAAGCAGCAGAGTTGCTGTTGCTGGATTCCCAGAATATAGGGCATCTCGGCACAACGGGCATCTCTGTTGTAAAAGATTTGGACATCCGTCGGGATGTCCTATTTCGTTTCTGTTGTATCCAACCTCAAGGAGAAAACAGATGCCCAACCAAAAGAAAGCCGAACCCCACAAGAAATACCGCGTTTTATCACTATTCTCTGGATGTGGAGGTTTAGATTTAGGGCTTGAGGGTGGGTTTACTTATTTAGGCAAGCAGTATGCGGAAAACCCGTTTGAAATCGTGTGGGCAAATGACATAAACGAAAAAGCCACCCGAACACAGAAATTGAACTTTCCTTCTACTGAGGTAGTCTGCGGCGATATTGTTCAACTACTCCGCGATGGCGTAGCGATGCCTGATGATGTTGATGTCGTCGTTGGGGGCTTCCCCTGCCAAGACTTTAGTTTGGCGGGCAAACGTCGGGGGTTGACCGTGAAACGTGGGCAACTATACCTTAGTATGGCGAAGGTTATCGAGATGAAACGACCGAAGGTATTTCTAGCTGAAAATGTTAAAGGTTTACTATCTTGGGAGAACGGGCTAGCAATCAAAACTATTACCGAAGACTTTGCTAAGTTGGGGTATGAAGTGGACTATCGCCTGCTACACACGGCTGATTTTGGCGTTCCGCAAACCCGCGAACGCGTGATTATCGTCGGTGTCCGCAAGGATTTAGGGTTGAGAATAGAGTGGGCAGAGCCAACCCACTCAGATGGCGGTGCTAATGGTCTAAAACCGTGGGTCACGCTTCGAGAGGCTATCGGCGACATCGAAGATGAGGAGAGGCAAAAAGGGTTGCCTAACTTCGGCTACTCGAAAGCGAAGCGAATTAAGGGCACACAAGGCAACACTATTACAAAAGCCGACCGACCAGCCCCTACGATGCGAGCCGAGCATCACGGGAATATCGAGTTTCACTACAAGCTACCAAGACGGCTTTCAGCGAGAGAAGCAGCACGCATCCAGTCTTTTCCAGATGACTTCGAATTTGTTTCATCGGTCACGGACACATATAGACAGGTTGGGAACGCAGTTGCCCCCGTTTTTGGTTGGCATCTTGCGCAGATGCTTAAACGGATACTAGAGCGGTGATATATGTTGATAACCCCGTCATTGAGCGTCAGGAGGTGGAGCAGCTGCTAGCCTCCACTAGGGAGGGCACGCTGGGAAGCATTATCCAATACGGACATCCAGAGCGCATTTCTGGCAACGAGTTTGAGGAGATAGTCTACGAGAGTGCGAAGAGCTGTGCTCGTGGCACACCCCTAAGCAACCAAATCGTCCACACGGCTGACCGAGAGTTCCCCGACATTGTCGCTGCGGGCTATTATGGCATCGAAGTAAAGGCTACTAAAAAGGACGATTGGACATCAATCGGCAACAGCGTGCTTGAATCGTCGCGAGTTCCATCGGTAGAGAAGATTTATATGTTCTTCGGAAAACTGGGTGGCACTCCTGATATACGCTTTCGGGACTACGAAGCTTGCCTCAAGGGCATATCGGTGACCCACTACCCTAGATACCAGATTGATATGAACCTACCTAAGGGGAGCTCGATTTTTGACAAAATGGAAGTGCCCTATGATGAACTTAGGACGATGCGCAACCCTATCAAAGCCATACGGCAATATTATAAGACCCAGATGACGGCGGGGGATTCATTGTGGTGGATTGACGACGATAGTGACACCTTGCCAGCCCTTAGCCCAGTAATTAGAAACCTATCTACGCTATCGCCTGAGGAGCGGGACAGCATTATTGCTTCGGTGCTGGCGTTCTTCCCAGAGGTATTTTCTAGTAGCTCGAGAAAATACGAACGAATCCCCGCATTCTTAGCATCGCAGTATGGCGTAGTCACGGCGAATTTGCGGGATTTTTTCACGGCAGGCGGGCAAGTGTTGGTTGGTTATGGCAATGAACGCATACAAGTTCCGCAAGTTATCTCCAAAGTTAGGACACTTGCTCCAAAGATTCACGCCTGCTTGGCGGGCAAAAATCAGGTAGCCCTACAAAACTACTGGGGTCATAGAATTGAGGACTTTGTGGGGGCTGACGCTGCTTGGTGTGTCGAAGTGGATAGGCTATACGGCGATTCCTTCCATCCGCAGCTAGTTTCTAGGCAGTATCTAGCGGGACTATCAGACGCTAGGGATAACGGGTAGAAATACCCGTTATTTGGCAAATACGAAATATATGTTATAATAGTAAAAATTAGGTTATCAAAGATGAGTAAGCAAGATAATTACGACGCAGGGCAACAAGATGGTAGGAACGGTTTCGCTCGCAATTCTACCAATCGGGATTATTTCCACGGGTATAATACTGGCAAGCAGGAATATGACTATTGGAACGATAAAGACCTCTACCCCAGTCTGCGGCACGAGGGAGACGACGGCTTTTCACGGTCGCATAAGGTTAGCGCAGGGGCGGACGACGGCAGAGTAGGTGGTGGCTCGGTGCTTCTGACGGTTCTTGTGTGGTTGATGATTTTTGCGCCGTTTGCCCTGTTTTCAACGTGGGAGAATTGGCTTGTTCAAGTGATATTCTGGGGTGGCATAGTGGTAGTTATGCTAGTTTTTGCGGTGTGGCTTTGTGGAGCGATTGAGGAGGAGCGTAGGAGTAAGACCCCTCCAGAAGAGCCCGCAGACGACCCGAACCTACCGTGGTATAAGAAATACCCGCCAGCGGACGTGATACCCGACAATAAAAAGAAATAGTGTTGACACAAAAACTTCCTTGTGCTGGAACGGGGGTGAAGAATGACTATCGGCTACTTCGCGATTATCTTATTCTGCGCAAGAATAGCTCCTCTACTAAGTTAAACCTAGACTTTACCCAAAAAGCTGATAAAATAAAACCCAATAGAACCTACTTGGCGGTTTTGTCAGGTAGCCAATTCTAATACGACACCTAAGCGAAATATTTGAAAACTCCGACGACATGGAGCGGTAAAGTAGGAGTATTTGAGGTGTCAAAAAAACCTAATGTCCCCGCTAAAATAAAAAACAATGAAGACCAAAAGCCCGTTATTACTGTAAAGGAAGCGAGAAAAATCATCGGTAAGGAGCTGTCGGATAAGCTTTCGGATGAACAACTCGGACGGCTCATTGGGGAGTTTTCTACCATTGCCAGAGAATCACTCGAGGCAAGCCTGGTTCCACAAAAACAACTTGTGATATAATAGGACTGAATATGGATAGAAAAAAGACAGCCTACGGCTACATTAGGGTATCTACTGAGGCACAGGTTGATGGTGCGTCGCTAGATACACAGAGAAGTTCTATTGAAGAGTTCGCAGCTAACCATGATATTGAAATCGTAGGGTGGTTTGAAGACCCAGGCTTCTCCGCCAAAAACGCAAAAAGACCAGGGCTCCAAAAAATGCTTAAGACGATTGATAATGGTGAAAAGGGCGGAATAGACTACGTCATTGTTTATAACATGACGAGAGCTTCGAGAAGCATGGTAGCTTATTTTGTGGACATTATTGCCCCACTTCGAAAACGAGGAGTGCGGCTTCTTTCGACGACCGAAGATAATGGCGATTTAGACGACCTAGATGGAAGCCTAGCTATGACGCTTAGTGTTTTGGTTGGCGAAATCGACAACAAGCAAAAAGGGAAAACTACTTCAGAGAACATGCGCAACCTAATGGTAAACAGCGGCTGGTGGATGGGCGGAGGACACCCGCCGCTCGGGATGAAGCCTCAGCGAGTTTCAGTAGAAGGCAAGTATAACGATGGTCACCAAAAGACACATTCAATACTTGTCCCAGATGAAACATATGGGCGAGCCGAAAAGGTCGCCACGCTCCTTACTCGTTTTTCCGAGGGTGACATGACAAAGGCAGACCTCCTCAAAATGGCTCATGATATGGATTTGCGAGGGGCGAAAGGTGAACTTCTAGCGCTAAGCACTCTGGAACATATGCTACAAAACGACCTTTATGCTGGTTGGCATGCTTCGAAAACACTTTCTAACAAACAGCTAGTAAAGATGAAATTTGAAGGGCTCATCTCGCTTGAAACCTTTGAAAAGAACCAAAGAATCCTCAAAGGTAATCCCCGACCCCACGAAGAAAGCGACAACTCACTCTATCCGCTCCATAAAACCATCTGCTGTGCTATCTGTGGGGCTGAGATGACCGAAGAAGGCAGAGGGAGCCAAAAGCTGCCTTATCTTCGTTCTAGCGCTCCCACAAGCGGCTCTGGCAAGCGAACTCCTAGGTATAGCTGTAAGTGTAAGGGTCACGGTTCACTCTTAGCTGCTGATGCCCACGCCATTTTTGAAGATTACCTTAGACGGATTACGCCAGAAGAAGGAACGCTCAGACTCTTCAGAGAGATTGTTAAGCGCACAGCTTTCAAACAATTAGGAAATAACAATAATAGAATCAAAGAGTTGAACCGTCAAATTGAGGAAATTATCAGCGACAAGCAGAACGCTATCGCTCAGCTGCTCAAACATGATTTAGGATTGAGTGATGACGACAAAAGAGAACATCTCGCTACCTATGATGACAAACGCGCTAGACTAGAAGCCGAGCTGGAAGACTTGAAGAGAATCCAGCTTCTGAACGAAGCTACTATTGAGTATGTCTGTAATTTCATGCGGATGCCAGCCAAACTTTGGCGTGATGGTAATCTGGAAGTTAAACAGGCTATTCAACATATTATCTTTCCGCACGGCATCTACTTCGACCTCAAGCACAAAAAGTGTGGAACCAGCGAAATCAGCCCGCTCTTCTCTGTTATTGACATCAAAAAAGCACCTTCTGGCGCTAATTTGAACGATATGGGGTGGGATATCGGAATTGAACCGACGACCTTCTGGACCACAATCAGACGCTCTAACCATCTGAGCTAATCCCACCAGATACAACCCCATTATACCACACCTTTCAAAAAATATGCAAAAATCTTCATAAAATACCGCTCCGCGCCCTGTAGCTCATAAAATTAATTATAAACTACAATTTTATAAACTTCATCATCATATCTCCGCAATGCAGAGTACCAAAGTAGCGACAGAAGAGTGTATCCCGTTCAATACATTTTTTACAAATAGCGGAGGTTCTCAATTTTGTACTCCTCTGTTATTTTACCTTTTAAAACAAGAATTCCGAGGCGCTGGATCGCATGGACCGTAAATCACCCGCTACTTTTTATACTGTAAAGGCTAGGGGATTAAACCTGGACTTGACATTTCTATAAATCTGTGCTACAATGAAAGTATCCAGGCATCAAAAGGCATTTTGTCTTGAGTTTTTCTGGATAATAAAATCTGCAATCGCAGCATCCGGAGGTTGACGTGTATTTACGATGATTGCAAAAAAAGGGGGGATAAAAAATGAAAATTAACAACAATTTGGGGTCAATTACCCCTGAAGATCGGCGTTTGAGCCAAGCAAGACGCCGCAGCCATCAGACGTCGAGTGAACCGCCCTGTTTGGCCAAACTGAACGATTTGGCCTGGGTTAGCTTAGCATTTTTAGCCTTAGCTCTTGCTAGGTTGGTCATAACAGCGGCAGGAATTATCTTGTGTCCCGATGCAGCAAACCAACGATCTATCGTTGTTATGGCCGTGGCGATCATTACGTTGTTAGTCTTCGTGCAAATCGCGCAGCGGTTCCGGCGTACGGTTAAGTCGGCAATCTTAATAGCTGTACTTTTACTGATCGGCGTGACTATAATCAGGCCATACATAGGTGTGATTACGGAATGTTATATCCGCTACAACGATTCCGGAGATAGCGCTCAGTTACGTTATGAAAGAGCGCATCAGGAAAAAATCAATCGGGAGGTGAAAAACCTTGTATCTCGGTGAAATTTACCTTACGCCCGAAGAGCGGAGAAGAATCCAGATGGAAATTGATAAGCTTGATGTCATGGCAGATGCGACGTCTCCCGGCTGGTGGGACGTTTCCAAGCCGTTGGTTATCGTGGCTGTATGGATTGCTCTCTGCCTGATTGTTTGTCTTATATAATGAAATCTTGGTTTTTGCAGAAGGAATATTGTTTTAGTAAAAGAAGAACTTTAGAGAGGGCCCTGCTTCGGCAGGGCATTTTTTGCTAAATTTAATTATATTAGTCGACTCTGCCTAAAACACGGCGCACTTTAGGCGATCCATAAACGCCAGAACTATGCGAGGGGGAACGTAGAGGGTTTTAGATATCTGTAAAAGACCATAAATTAGTAAAATTGTAAAAAATAGTATTGACAAATATCACTAGGTGTGCTATACTGGCATTAATGACGGACATGGGCAGTAAGCTTACTCCGTCGTAGTATATATTAATTTTTGTCAGGATGCTTATACAGGTTTTGACTGATGTAACCCGAATTCGCTAATCTAGAAAAAATGTTGATCGTTCTAGATGCGGATTTACAGTCTTTCTGTAGAATAAAAAAGGAGGAAAAAACATGAAAGATTTTAGAAGAAGATTAAGAAAAGTAACAGTGGTGGCATTGACTGCATTAATGGCAGTCGCTTCCGCATGGCCAGGCAATACCAGAGTAATGGCGTACACGACAACGCAGTCAGCGGCGACCACCTATGAGAGTATTGACTGGAATAATGCGCTATCATTTTATGACGCCGCCACGCAGCAGAAGTCCACAAGCGGCATCACCCTCGACGTCTATAAGGTGTCTTACAAATCTGGAAAGGAAACCAGCACGAAGCGCGTTGGTACCTATAAGTATGGTAAAGAGCTGCCTTTATCGCCGACCAAAAAAGGCAGTAAAGAGGTGCGCTACAGGATTATTATCACTGCACCATATATAACGGCGATCAATGCCTACGTTGATGACTTTGAAATAACGGCTGATATGCTGGAGGCAGAAAAACCGACTATTCAGTCTTTGAAGAAAATCAACACAATCAGGAGGGGTGATAGGCGTGTCTATCGGTTCAAGATCGGGGCGCTATATGACTATGATCGTTGGCAGGATATCGTCGGCGAAGTAAGCTTCAGAGCCAATCAGTCATGCCGTTTTGGTAAAGAGGCCAAGGTTGAGCATAAAGGTCCAGGGGACAGTAATTTTAAGCAGATCTCTTACAGTGCCTTTGAGAGTGATGATGGTTACGAGATGCCAAATATGTGTAACGGCGAGAAAGGCACTCTCAGGATCACCCTCGAGGTATCGGCAACCGTGGACAGAGGATAGAGATAGAAATCACTGACCTGATATACAACGCAGAGATAGGCTATAGTCTGACAAGACAAGGAGGGGGCGGCGTTAATGCCGCCCCCTAATTTAATGCTTTAAATACCATAAGCATGATAAAAACGTAATCATTTTTCGTTGTTCTTTCGTTTTTAGGTAAGTAATCGCCTCGCATGATCGAGGTTTTTTGTTTTTTTGATGGCTTTACTTTAAGTGGCATAAATGTAGATTGTGAGATTTGTGATTTTTTGCCGCATTGCTTCTTCGGCCGGGTTTCACTCCCTCGCGACTAGCGGAATAACAGTTTGCTATAACAATCTGTTGAGCTTGATTATCTGGCTATTTGTGCAAAAGCCTACCAAACGTGGCGCATGAAGCGTTACGGTGATTTCATTATGACTAAACTGGATCACCTAACCTGATCGCATATTTACAAGATTGTCTAGAAGGGGGAATTTTTGGGGATTTAGGTCAAATAGAGCATTTTCCAGGAGTGGATTTAAGCGTGTAAGCATAAATATTATAATATATAATTGCTATAATTTAAAAAACCAATAAAAAGTATTGACAAAAATAAAATAGTGTGATAATATGGAAGTATCAACAACCCCGCAATAGGGCGGGGCGTACATTGATAAGAAAGGTGGTACAAAATATGAACACAGGTTTAGGTGCTGAAGCTGGAAGAAAGAAAGAAAGTCTATGGAACATACTCGCTGGAGGAGGCGCAGCAAATCAAACGTCTCAGAAGACGCAGTCGCAGGAGGAAGACTTTGAAACTAGATTTCAGATTACCGATGCGACAGGACAGGTAAAAGAAATATCGTATGATGGCCTTGTGGGGGTCATGGCATATGACCCAAAGGTTCAAGTGACACAGATCTTTCGCGCGTACCCTAATGGCAGGAAGGAGCCAGTGCCAGAGTTTCAGAAGAACGATATACTCCGTCAGCTTGGCCTCCTGTCTAGTGGCGGGGTAGATATGGGAGAGATTAAAGGTGTTATTGAAGAATGCGTACTAAATCTTGCTGAGACTGCAGCGGAAAGGGCAGACTTGACGGACGAGCTTATTAAGAAGACTCAGGATGCACTTCAGGAGTTATCTGGTAAGAATGAGGAACAGGCGTCCGGAGCAGAACAGTCTTTCGCTGCAATTCTTGATTCGCTGGCTGAACTTAAAAAAGGTAACGAGCATCTGAGCGATACGTTCGATACAGTCGCGGAAAGGCTGGATCATATCGATGCGCTGATAGTGCGAAAGTTCAAAGAAGCAGAGGACCAGCGCGCAATCGACTTCAAAAAGATATTTGATCGGGTGCAGGCGATTCAGAATATTCTGAACTCTTTCACTAACCCTACCGGAAACTCGTAAACGCTCTGCGTCGTTTGGAAGCAAAAATTAGAAAGGGGGGAACCACCGTGTGTAAAAAGGGCCTGACATGTGCAGGCTCTCTTACCTTCTTTAGCACAAATAATTCTTCTGTATAATCCCGGACGGGGATTTTTTATTTTAAAATTCCCGTAATTTATTAGTGGAGAGCTGGCTTGAAAACAAAGTCTAGCGGTGAGGCTAGTAATCTCTCGTCACGCTACTGTACTATACCCGTTTTATGATGTCATAAAATCAGTCATTTTATAATAGCATGGCAGCCAGAGTTGTAATTTTATAAGTCCATTTCATAAAATGACAATATTATAACAGATAATAACGCAATATTTCATAGAAAAAACAATCATAAACATGATGCTAGAAAAACGTCAAATAAACATTACCTCTAATAAATAGGAATTATAACCTGTGTAAAAATCCCTAAAATTCTGCTTAGATTTACGAAAAAACACAATTATAACAGAGATAATAAGCATAAGCATTGACATCATAGATATATAGCGCTAAAACTATTGACTTTTTTAATAATCTGTTCTACAATGGAAGCAGTCAGTACGAATCGGGCAACCGAACCGTGCGAGGCTCATTTACAATCAAATCATCTCAGGTACTAATACTTGATAATTTAAGTATAAAGTATCTGAAATAGAGTTACATTTCCCAGTTACTTCGCCAATTTTGACCTAGCTAGTTGGAATGGGCGAGTTATAATATAGATCTTTCATCAAAATAAATGTTTTTTATGAGGGGTCTAGCTAACCTTTAGTAAAAAATGTTTGGTAACTATTGGAGTTCATTTAGGAAAGGGGGTCGTTATCTAAAAAAATAACGGGACGAAACAAAGTAAACCAAATAACAAAATAGAAAGGAATGGGATAAATATGAGGATGTTACGTGGTTCCGGTGGTCGGCTTTCAGTATTTAAGGTCGCTTCCGTAATTTTGTTTGCCATTACTATTATTTTGGCAACAGTTGGCGTAATGTACGTCAAAGGGTTTAGAAATGGATGGTGCCTTGGGGCACTGATCTGTGCAGCGTTGATCTTCGTTTGCCTTGGTCTGCAATCTGTAGCTGACTCCAGGTGGGTCGCAAGCAGAGTGTATGCCATAGTTGGTGTGTTGTTCGTTTTCGCGGCATGTGCCTGCGGTTTCGGCATTATCCAAAAAGCAAAGTCGGCTGACACGATTGTACAGACGAAGGAGGCTGAGAAGCCGAGCGAAAAGCCGATCGAAGACAATGATCAGTCGACCGATGATGAAGAAGATAGAAGCGTAGAAGATGCCAATGCGCAGGATCTGGCTGATATGAGTGCTGGCCAGCTTAAGGCGCTGAACCCGGGCGATGCAGTCATTGTTAACGGTATGCAGCAGGCGTACCTTGGCAGTGACGACAAGGGCAACATGCAATTTGGTGCTGTCGGCACCGTTACGGACAAAAAAGCTCTGAAGGGGCTTCAGAAGGATTATGACTGGGACGTCGATCTTTCTGAGAAGACTCTGAAAAAGGAATATGGTAAGCTGCTGAAATACCGGAGATTTTTACCATATTCGATGTCCGGAATCTACGCTCCGCACACGAAATCGTACGTAGAAAAGAGGCGTGGAATATACGGAGCTCACGATGGCGTGTCCACACGCATGCCGTATAAAGCAGGTGCAGACGAGCAGCAACTTATTCAGAAGTTCTGGAAAGAGTTGCGCAAGCGCTTTAACCAGGAAATGGTTATTGCGCATCAGTTTGCGCAGGCGTATAAGAGCATCGAAGCGCTCTATAAGGCAAACCCGGAAATAGCGCAGTTCTTGAAGGATCGTAATCAGCTCTATAAAAAGGCTGATAACGGTAACTTCAACGCCGGCAATACGGCGTTAATTGGTTCAGTTGGTGACAAGGAATCCAAGTACTACGGTGAAGTATGGATGAAATATACTGCTTCGTTGGATAACTTGGCGATGTTCAGGATACTCGAAGAGCATTTTGCTTTAGAAGGTTTCCAGAGGATGAGCTTCGGAGACTCTTATCACCTGGATGGGGATTACGACTGTAATACCCGTTCGGTAAAGACAAAAGGAAACATTACGGCAGTCTGCGCAATATTTAGGTGTCGCGATGCAGAGGGCAATATCCTTGCCAGCATCTATGTACGCGTCAAAGACTGTGGTATTATGGGTAATTCAGACCCATATATCAGAACCGCAACGGTTAAGAAAGTCGCCGCTGCGAATCCTGGCAAAAAACCAGGTAAGACAGAGGTTGTGATCAAGAAGCCTGAACCTCCAAAACCAGATAATACTTCTTCTGGCACAAAAGTGAACAAGAATAAGAAGAAGCAGCAGTCTGACAAAACTGTATCCAAATCTTCTACGACAGAAAGTAAAAAGAAAGGAGTAACAGATAATACCCAGAGCAGCGGCAATGAGACTACTAATAAGCAGAAGAAAATTGCTGATGATACGGTTAGTTCCGACTCGAGTACCAAGAACGCCACTAAGACATCAAGCAAGACAAGGAAGCCAGATCCCGATAAAGAAAGTCCGAAACAGGATCACGTAGATCAGTCCATTACGAACACGGATAAAAATCCGAATGAAAGTAATCAGCAGGTTGGAATGAAAGATGATCCAGCTGAAGTAGTCCCGGGTGTTAAGCAGGAACATACTAATGATAGTATTCCTGATAATATTCCATCTGGAGATGTTCCCGGAGAAAGTCAGGTGACAAAGCCAGGAGTAAGTAATGATAGACCTCAGACGGGCATTAATGATTCCTCGCCTGACGATTCATCGGATACGGGCCAGCAGGATGATCATTCATCGGATACGGGAAAGGATAATGAGACTGGTCAGTCCAGTGATGCGAGACAGGAGGAGGCGACTGGTAGTCTTGATGTTCCTGAGTAACTCCATTAACCATTTCAACTCACTTTTTTCGCTATCACTCATGAGTGATAGATATTAAAAATTCTGAAAATTGTTTGCGGTTACTAGCAGTGTAGCCAGAAAAAGTGAGACCAAATGAAGCTAAACGGGTGGGAGAACGTTATACCCCTGATGATTGGCGATTATTAAAACTTCGCATATTCGGGTATCCGATTTGCGGATACGGTAGTCAATCATCGGGGGAACTCCCGAAAACATTAGTATTTGAGATGATTTGATTGTGTTGGGCTGACGGAGTTTAACAACTGAGGAGAGGAGTCAAACTCTTAAAAATATTAACTTTAATCTAAGTAATAAATAACTCATAATTTGATCAAAAAGGAGAAAATTATTATGAAGAAAGCAATCAAGTTTTCATTTGCTACTGCAGCTGTGGTGGCAACACTTGGTGCAGCGGTTGCCCCAACACTTGTTTCGGCCTGGGGTGACAATAGTGGCTTGCCAGGAATGCGACCTAGTTATACAATGAAGCAAATTGATGAAGGCGTGCTAGGTGATAAAATCACCTTTAACTCTATTA
>CANOGH010000012.1 GCA_947565505.1 uncultured Candidatus Saccharibacteria bacterium
CGGTCTTTAGGTATAGCGGTACGTTGTCTTGGCTACTAATTTTACCCGTAGCGGCTCTGCCAGTCTGTCTCCCGGTAATCTGCGTGCTGTGGGCGGACATTTGAATTACTGGCTCAAAACTCCCTATCTCAATCTAGCAAACGCTTACCGTTTGCATCTTAATCTAGAGGATTTATATGTGAACCATGATTATCCTCGTTTCTACGGTTTCTCTCTCCGCTGTCTTTCCTCTCTGCCTCGTCCGTCTGATAGGGGGAGGAAGAGAAGCTAGTGGGATTTTGAGAACAGAATTGATCCCGAGTAAGGTCTTGTGTTTTTTATTTCAGGAATATCTTGATAACTAGGTACTTGGTTTCCCGTCTCTATTAGGTGATGTATAGTAATGTTTTACTAACTATACGAGCAAAAATAATTGATAAATTAAGTATCATAGATCAGAAAAACATGAGGAAAATTGAGAGAGGCAAGCGAAAGTGTGG
Organism: uncultured Candidatus Saccharibacteria bacterium; assembly: GCA_947565505.1. Classification (GTDB taxonomy): domain Bacteria; phylum Patescibacteriota; class Saccharimonadia; order Saccharimonadales; family Saccharimonadaceae; genus Nanosyncoccus. Next base: position 480 of record CANOGH010000012.1, read on the forward strand.
CAAGAATACTAAGCATTAGGTTTGCCTTTTATGGCTAATTCAATACTAAGGCTTCGCTTAGAACTCTAAAAAATAGTCTCGCATATTAGTAAATAGTCCATCAAAATTAGTCCAGCTTACCAGGCTAGGTTAATTCTATATTAGCATAAGTGGTTTAAAAAGTCAAGGGTATTTTTGGAAATAGTTTTACAGATGCCACCTTTGAGTTTGTCGCAAAAAATAAGAATATTACTTAAAAGTCTTTATTTTAAAGAACATTTTTATATTCTTATATTTTTAGTGTTTTTAGACTGATGAGAAGTAGGAGCGGTTGTCTTAATTGGTTTTGATAGAGGTGGAAAAAGTTGAAAACAGAGATAAATGATTGCTGGCGCGAGATAGATATGTAAAGCATTCGGCAAACCAGAAAAGAAACTCAAAGTGACAAGATAAGCCACGATCAAGGGTAAAAGAATTTGCCAGACTGGCTGACGCCAGAAATGACGACGGACGATGGGGCTAAAAAAGGCTAAGTAAAAACTAAGAGCTACCAGGATAATACCAATCAAGCCTAGCTCTAGCAATAGACTAAAGAATTCATTCTGAACAATTTCCTTGGGTGAAGGGAAATGCTCCGGGAAATAACGATTAATTGCGATTCCGGCGCCACCCAAACCAACGCCCAGGATAAGATTTTGGGGAGTTTTAACCCAGGATTTGACAGCAAGTTGATTAAGTAGGAGACGAATATTGGTCGATTCGGGGACATAACCCTCAAAAACCGAGTCATTATCCACTTCCCCCACTGCAGAATCAGGAGTGGTATCCGCAGGTTCAGTATCATCCGGAGCGATGGGGCGCAGATCAATCACGCCTAGAGTTAAGTGGTGAATGGCCTTGGTGGTCCCAGTAATAAAGGTGTCAGACGTAGGAGAGACGGTAGCGAAAATTCCCTGTAATACTAGAGTAATGATAAAAGTAAGGGCCGGAAGAAGGACGAGCAGTGGCCGGAAGGTCTTTTTGACGAGTGCTATAAATAGAAGAATAAAGAATGCAACTCCATAAGCATAAATTGCTCCGCGAGAAAAGGTGAAGAACAGCGTAGACGAGAAAAAACCACACAGTATAACTACTGGCCAGTAAAATTTACCTAGTAGCGAACGCTTAAATGTCACCAAATAAAGTGTTAATAAGGTTGGAGCTAACAAAAGATTACCCATGAATTGAGGTTCGATGGCAAATCCAGAAGGATGTGGAAAACCAAAAGAAACGTAAGTGCAACCACGGCACATCAAAGAATCCTGAATGGAAACACCAAGAACATCGACGATTCCCTGGTACCAGCAGAAAAGACAAACGAGGACGCTAGAAATCATAAAGACTAAAAATAATCTTTGTGGAAGCAAAGGTAAAGATTCGAGGACTTTAGAATGCGGTTTTTTGATACCGATCACCGGAGTAAGGTAAAGGATGGCGAAGATAGCAAAGTAGAGGGCCCACAGAATGGCGGCAGTTAGGCAAGTGCGAAAAGGGTTATTTGACCAGAACACCGAGATAGTGGCATAGAAAGGCAGTAAAGAAAACCAGAAAATTCGGCGATCGGAGATGCCGGGAAAATGATGACCGGGCAGTTTTGAGGAAGTAGCGCAATTTTGACCAGAAGAAAGTCCAGAATTTTTTCTAGTTTGATACCATAAAATGATCATGTTTACAAAAGCTACAACATCAAATAAAGCTAGGTTGATTAACGGTAAGGATAGTTCCAGGTTCATCGTGGCGTGTTTACCTAAAGAAATCACAGGATAAAAAGAAAAATAGAGTGAAATAGGCAATAAATATAGAAACAGAAAATAAGATCGACGCAAGGCTTTTACGAACATGAGAAAGTCTCCTGCATAGCCTGGCTAACCAGATCTTGAATTTTAGCCTCAAAGACTGATTCAGAAAAATTTTTAGCAGAACGCTGAATTACCGAAGTGGAGAATTTCGCAGGATCGAACTCTTGAATAGCGGCTACCAGCGAAGCGACGCTCTGTTCTGAAAAGAGAAGACCATTTTGGTGTGGAACGACAAAATCACGACTTCCACCCCCAGCATAAGCCAAAACGGGACAGCCTGCAGCGAGCGCTTCGACTGCAGCGATACCAAATGGCTCCAGGCTTGGAAAAATATACGCTGCGGAGGTTTGCAAAAGGTGTGCTAGAGTCTGACTATCTACCCATTTGTAAAAAGTAATGAGGTGCGAACCCGCAGCGAGCTGCTGAAGGCGTTGGTGTTCGGGACCATCGCCCACAACTCGAAGAGGCACGCCAGCTTCCAGACAAGCGAGAATGGCAAGGTCAACTCGCTTCCAAGTAACTTGACGACAAGATATAATAAAACCCTGACGTTTACCTTGCTGCTTTTTTGGGTCTGAAGCGTGAAGGTCTTGTTGAGCCTCATGTTGAGATTCTTGTTGAGTTTTTAATTGAGATCCCGATGAGGATGCTCGAAACTGAACTTTAGAAAAGGTTTGAAGATCCACTGGAGGTGCAACCACAACTGCTGAACGTTGATAATATTCCTGAATAAGATCTTTGGCATAATGAGAAATAGTAACAAATTGATCCACTTGACTGGCTGCCTGAAAATCTAATTGACGCAGGGGCTTGACAAGTAACCAAAAACAAAGTTTAACTAAGGGGTTAAGAATACCAAAGCCTGGATTAGTCATATACTGATCATAGAATTGCCAGTAGTATTGCGTGGGAACGTGACAATAACAGAGGTGGAAAGCCGAAGATTGGGAAGATTGGGATTTTTCCTCTTGACTTTTTTGACTATGTGTGCTATAATGAGAAGATAGGGTGCAAGATTTTGACTTGACGCCAGGCTTTTTGGGGGGTTCGAAACCGTGCTTACGAGATCGGCGAGAAAAAAAACTGCGTGCTGGACTCTTAGCATGAGTGCGGATACTTTTAGCTTCCGCCCCTGTAACTGAGATGACCACATCGTATGCTGAAAGATCAAGGTGAGAAAAATAAAGCTGACGCAAAGGTCCTAGGAATTTACGCAAATTTGATGGGAAAATTTGCAGCCAACCCGTGCGAACATCAGCATCATCAAACCAATTAATTCCCTTTTTATCGTATTGCGAGGTATAAATAGGGGCGTCCGGATACATCTGATGTAATTTGAGGAGGACTTTTTCGGCACCACCTGGGGTGGTAAGCCAATCACAAGCTAGGGCAATCTTCACTATTTGGCTCCTTGTCTTAAGATTACTACCCAGAGAGTCTGGAATAAAATGCGGAAATCAAGAGCTAGTGACCAGTTTTGAATGTAATAAATGTCTAGAGCACGTCGTTCCTCGAAAGAAATATCCCGACGACCAGAGACCTGCGCAAGCCCAGTCATGCCAGATTTAACGGATAAAAGTAAGGAACGATCACCGTAATGATGCAATTCTCCCGGAACAAGCGCGCGAGGCCCCACTAGAGAGATATCACCACGTAGGACATTAAAAAGTTGCGGTAGTTCATCAAGAGAGGTCGCACGCAAGAAGCTACCAAGCTTGGTGATACGGGGGTCATTCGGGATCATATCGCCATTTTGACGATATTTTTTGATAAGCCCAGGTTTGCCCATTTTGATGAAGGCTTCTTCTGGTGATAGGCCGGAATAGGCTGGTTTCATGGAACGAAATTTATAGATTTTAAATTTCTGGTTGTAACGCGAGAGACGGGTTTCTGCATAAAAGGCGGGTGATTTAGGATCAGCAAGCTTTTCGATGAGCCAGATAATAAACATGGGGATCGCAGCCAAAATAAGTAGAAGGACGGAAATAATAACGTCACAAATACGTTTAATGATTCGAGCAGCGCCAACTAGGGGCGTAACCTTAACAGAAATGACCGGAGTGTTACCAAAGAGCTCTAATTCACCCATTTGTGAAGAGAGAGCGGCATTAGAAGGCACAAAAAAATATTCTAGATGACGAACCAGGGCTTGACGATAGACGTACTCGGTACGATTTTCATCGGTTTGGAAGATAACATCAGGCTTGGTGCGACGCAGAGCTTCTTTCAGCGAGGAATACTGCTTTTTGCGAAGGTCTTTGGGGATAAAACGTGCGCCACTCACCACGCCAACCAGCGTGTAGCCAGATTCCGGGAAAGCAGAAATGTAATCGGCAAGGAATTCAGTATTTTGGTTGTTACCGATAATCACGGCACGCTTGATAGCCTTTTTGGATTTAAGGACCTGGCCACGGAGAAAATGCGTAAAGCTGCGAAAAAACCATAAACAGACAAAGCAGGTGATAACAGAGTAAAAAGCCATTAGGCGTACGGGGAAAAGATCAGTCTGAAAGAAGAAGTCATAAGAGATAATTGCCATAACGCCGACCAGAGAGGCCAAAAAGAGACGGCCGATTTCATGCAAGCGACTTTTACCTAAAAAAACTGAGCGCCGGTAAAGCCCGAAGGCCGCCAAAATAATAATCCAGATAGGGATCAGGACTAACATGGAAAACATGAAGCTAGCGGGGTCAAATTCGAAATAAAAAGGGCGCTGATCAATGTGGGTGCGAATAAGGTAGGCGGTCAGCAAAGAAAACAAAATAGCACAGGCATCACCAAAAATCAGAAACACATGAAACACCAACCCAAAATCTTTTTTCATGTTTCCATTATAACATACTCTTAAAAGAACTCGAAATAAGCTTTGGCTCTGGAGATTTGAGAGGAAAAGTGATAGAATGAGGGTGGATAATAAACGGAGGAGACGATGAAGATTCTTATTACTGGTGGCACTGGATATATTGGGTCACATGCAGCAGTAGAGTTGATTACGGCTGGGCATGAGGTAGAGATTCTAGATAATTTATGCAATAGTAAGCGAGATGTGCTAGGAAAAATCGAGGAGATTACGGGAGTTGAGCCGAAATTTTATGACGTAGATTTGAGAGATGCGGAAGCGCTAGAGAGGGTTTTTGAAGAAAGCGACTTTGAAGCGGTAATGCACTTTGCTGGGCTAAAAGCAGTGGGAGAATCGGTGGAGAAACCTTTAGAGTATTACGAAAATAATGTAGGTGGAACAATCAATCTGCTAGAATGCATGGAAGCCTATGCTGTAAAAAAGCTCGTCTTTTCCTCTTCAGCTACAGTTTATGGCGTACAGGAGTCACCGGAATACACCGAAGAGATGGTGACAGGGTTAAAGATTTCTAGTCCATACGGTCGCACTAAGGCCATGATTGAGGAAATTATTCAGGATGTAGCACAGAGTGACCCAGAATTTGAAGCGACAATTTTGCGCTATTTTAATCCAATTGGCAATCATAGTTCCGGCTTAATTGGCGAAGATCCGAATGGCACACCAAATAATTTGATGCCATTTATTACAAAAGTAGCCACAGGAGAGATTCCGGTGTTAGCGGTTTTCGGTAATGATTTTGCAACGTCAGACGGGACCTGCATTAGAGATTATATTCACGTGGTAGATTTAGCTAAGGGACATGTGATCGCGATGGAACAGAGCACGCCAGGTGTCAAAATTTATAATTTGGGCTCCGGCAAGGGTACTTCAGTGATGGAGATGGTGAAGCTATTTAGTCGAGTAAGTGGGAAAAATCTGCCCTACAAGGTGGTGGAGCGACGGGCAGGTGACTTAGCGGAGTTTTATGCCAACCCAAGCAAAGCTGAACGAGAACTAGGATGGAAGGTCGAATTGACAGTAGAAGACGCAATGCGAGATACGTTAAAGTATTTACAGGAAAATGAACAATAGTCGGTTAGACTACAGCGAGTTGGCTCCTTTTGGATTTGCTTCTTGTTGTAAAAAATATAAATTGGTTAGGAAAATGTTGTAATTTTGACGGATTTGTGGTGCCTTTGACTGATTGATATGAGTAATGACTAGAGGTAATTGTTGTAGAAATTATCAGAATGAGGAAAAAGTGTTGTAAAAAATAAGTAAGGTAGAAGTAAAGCTTAGTACCCCGATTCCCTAGTAGTATGGAATCGGGGTATTTTGCTTAACTAGTAAATACAGCTATTTATCATTAAGGTTGTTGATTCCTGGCATTTCCTGTCTAGTGATGAGAGCAAGTGCAGCTGTGCCACCAGTGGAGATTAAGGAATAATGTAGGTTAGGATCTTCCTTAACTAGATTTTCAACAAAACCTGAGGTATCACCACCACAGATTATGGAAGTGATTGAGGGAGAGTCACAGATTGTGAAGGGTCGTTATAACTGACTATTATCTAGAAAACCTTACCTTTAATTTAGGAAGTTTGCTGAAACCTTATTAAGACAATATTGGTCAAGAGTAAATTTTAGAACAGAATCACATGGTGAAAGCTCTAGAACAAAACAGACCGGAAAAACAAAATTTATCGTGTTTTATCTAGCCAGACAGCGCACCGAGAAACCGGTATCACGACTACGAAAATTAGAGGGTTGGACATTAGTGGAGTTAAAGTTAAAATCATATGCATTAGTACTGTTGAAATAAGCAGTACTAGCCCAAGTGAGGCTATCGTGGCCCAAATTTTCTATGGAGCCGCCACTTTCCCTATTTATTACATATCCACTGCGGACAAAATACCAAGGATTAGTAGCAGTATTATAACTATTTTGGCCAACCGCACCAGATAAATTAGCACCGCCACTTCCGCTAAAACTATATCCGTAGGCGTTAAACAGCTTGTAGAAGGTTTTGCCATATTTAGCATCGAAGTTACCAGTATTCATCTCTGATTGAGGCAATTGCCACCCTTTAGGACAAATTGATCCGGGAGCATTCCAAGGGGTAGCGCTAGTTGATCCATTAATCCCAACGCTAACATTGTTACCACCCGTCCCAGCCGTCGCCGTATTCCACTGATAATAATTACCGATGAGATAATGAGCGTCTTGAGTACCATTCCAGGATTGAGTGCGATTACAACCGGAAAGTTCTGACGCTGATGTTATACTACCATTGCCACACGGACTACCTTCTGTTGGATTTACTAGAACATATTCGCCCACATTCCAGCTATTAGTGGTAGTTGAAGCACTGCCAAGATTAAAATTAAAGGTGGTATTTGTTACGCTTGGCGGATACTGACTAGACTGATTCCAATCAGTCGTAATGTCAGTATCCGCAGCTTTCAGGCCAGTTGCTGGAATGTCTAAGGCTAAGTTCTGTGTCATCCAGCAGTTACCGTCTTTTAGCTTAGTAACCCAGTAGAGTTTGTTGTCACGGGTATCTTTGAGTTGTTTGGTTGAGCCAGCTATTGGTTCAACCGGAGTATTATCACAGATCCAAGAGTTCATTTCCTGCATGGTAGTAATGTCAGTGAGGGTTTTAAGTTCTACTGGATTAGCTACGACAGAAATGGCTAACTGTTTTCCGTAGACACCAGAAGGAGTTTTGGTAGAGATTTTCGTACCAAAGTTGAGAGTGTAACTATCGGTGATACCCTCACTGACTACGCCGGTATCTACCTTTTTGATTTCTGTGGTAGTACTAGGAATAGCATAGTAGTTGGTGAGGGTATCACCGGCTTTAACTAAGCTATATCCCCAAGTATCATTCGGTAAGTTATTCGCACTCGTAGTAGACGTAATACTAGGAATGATCGAATTACTAACGTAATTCTTCAGGTTATTATCATTGTCGGCTGGTGTCATAGAAATAGCGTAGCCATTAGTACTATTGGTGGAAATGACGAGATTGGCTACACTATTTTGGTAGGCACCCCCAGTCGTAACATCATCAAAGCTGGTCTGAACGTTTTGATCTAGGGCGATGGACAAGACTGGTTCTACTGCTACGCGATATTCGACTGAGGATGCCTGGGTGAGATCTTCAGCATTAGCACTGGTGGTGATAGTGGGGGAAAGGAGTGAGAGGGTAAGCGCGAAAAAGACAAAACACGACAGAGCGCCCAAAAAATAATAAAGTTGATAAAATTTTAGTTTTAACATAAGTATTCGTACCTCCGCTTATGTAATAAGTTTTAAATTGATTAGGTTCCCTAGGCCAAAACGGCCAAATTTTAGCCTAGAGATTGACACCCCACGTGGATCGCTCTTATGGAGGTACTTGAAGGATGGTTACAAAATCCTGACCACAAAAAGCGACACTGCGAGGTGTCTTAATTCCATTAGTAGCCACTAGTGCTATCGTCCTAGGGAACTTACGCAATGCCGCTTAAGTGTAGGGCGATAAACATGGCTAGCAAATTATTCAATCAAAAATAATGCTACTTTTAGAATTAAGACATTATCATTGTATCATAGTTATAATGATAAAAACACCCTTAATTTATTAACGTTTATGTTTGTAAAGTTAGAGAATTTTGCTATATACTGACTGTATGGCAAAAAGTCTTGGCTGGGCTTAATTTTGTTGGTACTTAAAAAGACAAGGAGGTAGGAAAAATGGTTCGAGCCAACCATTAGGCTATGGCGGAAACGCCTAGCCTGGCGTAGCCGAGGTAAACCTCGGCTACGCCATAATATCAAACTAAAACTCTCATGGAGGTCTGCAAATGGTGGTAAATGGTCGATGGAGTTTGAGAAAAACTCTTTACCGCTTGAGGAGAACCAACATGAAACTAACTCTAATTCCAAAAAGAATCAGAGTTAGTTAACCAAAAAAACTTATCTCTAGTCTATCACGCTTTAAAAATAAAGTCCAGCGCTTTTTGCCATTAAAAAGCTGATTGTGTAATTATTTTCCCTACGCTTTGAAGGAAAAAGTGTTTTATTAAAGTGCATTGAAAAAACAAGGCTATTAAAAATGTCAAATGAATTATATTTTATTTACGTAACCACGAGTAAAACTTCCAACTCAGTCTAAATAACCCTTTACTAACCAAGAGGATACGCAAAGCAATGCGATCTCGTTTCGTTGCATAAGGATTATCCAAAATATCCTGGCGATGCGCTTTGAGGTAGTGAATAATTTCCTGCTCAATTTGCTGAGTTGGTGCATCAAGATGACTAATTGGGAGTATTTGACGTAAAATACTAAATCTGGCACGCATTCTACGCTCCTTGGTAATAAATATAAGTTGCGGATAGAGAGAGTCAAGATCATCACACATTTGATCGGTTAAGGTGATAAGGCTGAGCTTAGATTTAGTAAAGGCCTGTTTTGTGATACTGGTGTGATTTTGGTAATATTGGTATTCTGGTAAAGATAAGAAACTAATTTTGTGACTTCTCAGCACAAGTTTGTAGGTTGTGCCAACATCCTCATAAAGAGCGCCTACTGGGAAGCGGATCGGCAGATCTTTAGAAGAATCAGACACGAATAATTCGCGAAGGAAAAGTTTTCCCCAAGCCGAAACCGTAAAGCCATACTCGAGTAACATAGACTGAAGTCCAGATACAACATCAAAGACTTGATTTGATCCGTCTTGAAAAGCTTTAAATGGCCGCTCTTTGATAATTTGGCCATTTTTGTCTGTAAAAACTTCAGAAAAACCACAAATGGAGATCTCGCAACCGCACGCTTGGCTTTGATGATATAAATCCATGATCATTTGAGGCTTAATGGCGTCGTCAGAATCAACAAATGTTAGATATTTACCCAGGGCAAGGTCAATGCCGGTATTGCGCGCACCCGATAAACCTTGGTTAGATTGATGAACTACTTTAAACTGCGGGTGTTGTTGGGCGTAAAGGTCGCATATTCCCCCGCTGTTATCGGTTGAACCGTCATCAATAACTAGGATTTCTAAATTTTGATAAGTTTGCGCTAAAACAGAATCGAAACAACGCGCTAGGCTTTGCTCGACATTATAAACCGGAATAATGACCGAAATTAGTGGTGATTCACATTTTTGAGGGGAGTTATTTGGTGTTTTTACACATTTTTGGGACGACAAACCCTCGGATTTTACACATTTCCCGCAGGAAGGATGAGATTCTTGTACATCGGAAACCGAGGAGCATGTAAGATATTTTCTACAGGAAGGATGAGGGTTTTTCATAGTTTTGTGAATGTTCTGAACAATTTTTCCACTGGAAGTATCTGAATTTTCCACTACTATAGGAGATTTATCCACCTTTTCTCCACATGATTTTGGTGATTTTTCCCTAGTTTTTCCACTATTTCTATTCACTTTATCCACAGAAGATATAGGATTATCCACCGGTTTTCCACATTGATCATGATATTTTCCACATTTTGTTGAGGAGTTTTGCATAGTTTTTCCACAGATTTGCAGGGAGTTTTCCCCATTTTTTACACATTTTTTTGACATCTTATCCACAGTTTTCATAGAGTTTTACACATTTTGTCCATAGATTTTATACACTAGGTGAAGACTCCCTATAAATTAAGCACTATATCCACAGGATTTTGGCTTTTATTCAGAGTTTTTGCACAAGTTATTCTTTTTTATCCACATTATTTTATATAAATTGCACACCTTATCCACAAGATATTTAAAGTAATCCACAAATTTAAAATAGTATTACACAAGTTTTCCACATAATATGTGGTCTTTAAGTACCATTCTCTAAAGATTCGCCTTGATCGCAGCGTATTTATCGAGCGCAGATGCTATGGTTTTATCCATATCATAATATGCGTACTCACCAAGGCGTCCGCCAAAAATGATGTTAGTTTCCTGCTCAGCTAGTGCCTGATATTTGGCTAACTTTTCTCGGTCTTCTGCGGTATTGACTGGATAATATGGTTCGTCACCAAGGTGCCAGGTTTTACTATACTCACGCACAATCACGGTTTTACCAGAGTTAGCGGCGTAGGCATCGTTTGACCTTTCCGGATGAAAGTGTTTGAATTCATGAATGCGGGTGTATTGTGGCTCAAGGTCAGCATAATTCATAACTGGACAGCCTTGAAAATCATCAACCTCAACTACTTCTTTTTGCAGATCTAGACTGCGCCACTTGAGCTCGCCGAACCGGTAGTTGTAGAAACGATCAATTGGACCAGTATAAATAACGTAAACGCCAGAGTTTTGCAGCTGCTGAAAATCAGGGTCGTCAAAATAGTCAGTGTTTAGACGTACTTCTAGATTATCGCCACAGCTAGACACCATATTGTCAAACCACGCCGCATAACCGTCTTTAGGTAAACCTTCATACTTATCCTTAAAATAATTATTATTATAATTATAGCGTACCGGTAAACGTTTAATGATATCCGGAGAAAGCTCTTCGGCTGGGGTTTGCCACTGTTTAGCGGTATAATTTTTCATAAAAGCATCAAATAAAGGTTTTCCGATCAAAGAAATTCCCTGCTCGGCGAGATTTTGAGGGTTTGCGGGAGCGTCTGTAGCTTGGCGGGAAATTTCGGCAGCCGCTTCGGCTGGGGTCCAAGCCTGGTTAAAGAATTGATTAATGGTGCCCAGATTAATTGGCAATGGATAGACTACGCCATCGTGCGTGGTGTAAACTTTGTGGACATAATTAGTAAACTCAGTGAAGCGGTTGACATATTCCCAAACTTGATCAAGAGACGTATGAAAAAGGTGTGCGCCGTATTTATGACACTCAATACCAGTTGTCGCATCAAATTCGGAATAGCAATTCCCTCCAATATGATGACGTTTGTCAACCACGAGAACTTTTTTATTAGCATCATTAACGAGTCTCTCGGCCATGGTGAGACCAAATAACCCTGCGCCGACAATAATAACATCTGGTTGCATAATCTCCTAATCCTCCTACATGTAATTTATTAAAATATTAATCCCATAAACCTTCGTATGCCTTAGCAACTTCTTCCGGATCACCCTCTACCATGACTCTACCATTTTCTATCAAAATTGCCCGATCACAAAATCTGCGAACATTTTCCATGGAATGAGTGACCAGAATAACAGTTTGATTGCCATGCAAACTGGCGAAGTATTGGTTACATTTCTCCTGGAACGCCGCGTCCCCGACCGCTAAGACTTCATCTAAAATTAAAATATCGCCACGAGCCCGAATAGCAATTGAAAAGGCCAAGCGTACCTGCATGCCCGAGGAATAATTTTTGAGTTTGGCATCCATGAATTGCTCCAACTCGGCAAACTGAACAATTTCGTTATACATAGCATCCATCTCTTTGTTGGAGAAACCTAGCAAGGCACCATTAAGATAGACATTCTCGCGCCCAGTCAGTTCAGGATTAAAGCCGACGCCCAGCTCAATAAATGGAACCAAAATACCATTCACTGTGACTTTTCCCTGTTCAGGATAATAAATTTGCGCCAGGATTTTGAGCAAGGTAGATTTGCCAGAACCATTCCGTCCAACAATACCAATAAATTCACCCTGTTTAATCGTAAAACTAACGCCATTAAGCACTTTTTGCTCGGTGTAGCCTTTAACCCCTTTGATCCAGTTCAAAATAGCCTGCTTGAGACCATTCGCACGCTCGGTAGGTAAATGAAAACTTTTATGAATATCGGTAACCTGAATTGCAATCTCTGATGAAGTCTGGGTTTTATCCACAGCTTCGCCAGAGTTTTCCATAATCTTTCCACATGAAACTTGACCATTTTCCACAGTACAAATTGTTTTATCCACATTTGTGGTTAGGTTTTCCTCATTTTTTTCACAGTTTGTTGGTTGGTTTTCCACAGTTTTATGATTTTTCTCCACAGGTTTTCCACCGATTGGGGATTTTGAGGATCGTTTTGAAGAATTTTTAGCCATAATCAAACCTCCTCAGCAAAGTATTTAGAGCGTTTCCGAAAAAACAATAAGGCGATGATCATAGTGAAAATAACAATGATTAGTGGCAAAAACTTGAGTGGACCATCAACCAATTCCCATGTGGTCACAGTTTCGGTAGTGATAAGATTATAACGCACATCCTGAATGACTTGCGCGATCGGATTAATCAAAATAAGTTTAGCTGCAGACAGACCATAGGAACCAGAGTCCAAAACGAGCGAAATAGGGTAAATAATGGGCACGGCATAGAATAAAGCCTGAATGAGCACTTCCCAAATTGAGGTAATATCCCGAAATTTAACATTAATCGCACCAAGCAAAAAAGAGATGCCCAGAGCGAAGGCGTAAAGCTCTATAATGAGAGGAAAACAGAGTAGCCAAGAGATACTTGGAGTAACACCATTAATGAAGGCAAAAATAATAATAACAAAGAGATTAATAAGAAGATTAATCACGGCCGTAGAAGTAGCGGCGATGACAACGATATATTTCGGGAAAGTAATTTTACGAATGAGATCTCCCCGTTGCACAATTGATTGGATACCCAAGTTAGTACATTCAGTAAAGAAATTCCACAACACTGTACCGGTTAAAAGGTAGACTGGGTAGTGAGGAATATCATCACCAAGACGTAAGAGTTTAGCAAACACCACATAAAGAATAGCAAACATCAGCAAAGGGCGTAAAATTGCCCATAAGTATCCGAGGACAGAACCTTGATAGCGCAGCTTAAAATCAGTCTTAATAAGCTCGCCCAAAAGGACGCGATTTTTTCGGCAAAAAACGTTCGCAACACCTTCCATAATTATATATAATATAGCACAACTACTCTCAAAATACCAGCTTCTAGCGTGATAAATGTTGACGAATTCTTTTGCGTGCCCGCAAAAGATCATAGGCCAGCTTGGGGTGGTGAAGAATCATTTGCAAAGGCAGCCAATTTTTCTGGCCAAAATCGTTCTTGTGTAATAAGCCAGCTTGATCGTCTGCCACAAATTCTGCCCGAAAACGCTGATAAAATTCTTTAGCAAGCCGAGGCTCTAAACGCTGCAAATTCCAATGATAGCTAAGGAACTTAGCTACTTCTAATTCTCCGCTTAGTTGTTCGTAGAGACCGCTTTCCCGCAAGAAACGTTCAACTTCAGCATACTCTTCCACCACGCAGTAAACTTTCCCGGGGTTATTGATAGAGGAATTAGCATTATCGACGAGATAGTGCACAAAAGCCTCATCGGTCAAAATAGCACGCTCAGCTAAAGACCAGGCTTTAAAATTAAAACTAATATCTTGATAAGATGCTCCCGGAGTTGGTAAAAAATTAATTTTATGTTTTTCTAAAAATTCACGGTGATAGAGTTGTGACCAAATTGCGGGACCAAAACGAAAAACCTTCTTTTCCGCTCGAGGACAGAAACAGAAGCCAGCATCCTCAGGCAGGATTTCGGGATTTTTAACACTTTCGCCACTAGTATGATCACGAAAATGATTTGCCTTCACGATGTCAGCCTGGCAAGACTCTGCAAGCTGAAATAATTTTTGAAAAGCATCAAATTCTATCCAATCGTCAGACTCCAAAATGCCAATATACTTCCCTTTTGCTTCACGCAAGCCATAGTTCATACTATCACCATAGCCGGTATTGAGTTTATTAATGACAATAATGCGCGGGTCCTGGGCGGCAAAATGGTGAATTATTTCTAAAGAGTTATCGGTCGAGCCATCATTAATGCAGATAATTTCGAGGCTGGTCAAAGTTTGGCGGAGAAGGCTTTCTAGACAGTGTGGCAAGAGTTTGGCCACATTATAAATTGGCACCAAAATAGAAACCTGTGGTGAATTAGACGACAAAGAAGATGTTTGCATAATGAATTACCCAATTTAATATTGAATCAATTATAACATTCTTAGGGCAAGAAAAATAGCACGATGATGAGAAGCTCAAAAAATCGCACCTAGTAGTGCGCCCTATTATATTCTCACAAACCAAAGCTTTCTTATAAGAATACACCTTGGTAAAGCAGGACAAGAGTTGATTGAGTGTATTTTTTGACAAAATTTCTAAATATTTCTTTATATGACGTCACGACTAGGCTGGTTTTCCACATTCTGTGAATAACTGGGTGAGGTTTTGTTCGGGTTTTGTAGAATCGTAAAATACAAATTATATTGTTTAATATGATAAGATTATAACTATGAATATACAATGTTTTGCAAATTTATAAACTAGCTATTTTCTTAGTTTGTGATATAAGTTGAATCAACGGTTTTTAGAAGGGCGCGGTTTTCACCTAGGGTGCTTAAGATTTTTGAAAACTTAAAATTGGGGTTACTCTTAGCTTTTCTCTTCGCAAAAAAACACCCCTGAATGGGGTTCTGGGTTGTTTCATTCTACGAGTTTTCATCTAAAGGAGCCTGGCACAAAAACATCGTGCTTTTCTCCAGAAATCAACATGGGGGAAACCCCAGGTTTTACCCCGGGGTTTTTCTTTAATATGCTTAACTTAGATACCAGAACCTCCACTGATCGGACTGCCATTCTCATCGCGTACGGCAAAGCCGTCTTCATCGGTCTGGATGTTCATCCAATTCGATAACGGAACCGTACGGAAATAGATAGTCACTGAAAGGTTACCGTCTTTCTTTAACAGACGTGATGGCAACTGTTTAACGGCGTCGAACTTGACGCCTTTAGATGGTGATTGGAGTACGTTGAAGTAATATGGTTCCTCCGTGGTTTGAATGCGGAGGAACGGAGTAACCGCCAGTAACATATCTTCATCGGCGGTTAGCGTAAGGTGCGTCCGGCTTCTCAGTTTATCACCAGAAGACACCCTATGCGCCGTCACCATCTCAACAAACTCATGGTTATATGCTTCAATCATTTCAGGAAATTCCGGGATCGCCAGCTGCAGATTTTTTAAATCTTTTTTGCTGTTGATTGAAAAAGTGATCGAATAATTCTGATTCGGAGACACTTTAAGGTAATTACCTTTTATATGTTCCCCAGAATAAGAATAAATCCCGACATCCGGATCCAATTGATACACTGTCTTGTACCAGTCTACGGTTTCAGATGCTTCTTTTGCTGCCGCCTGAGCCTGCATGGAGCTGACAGTGAAGTTAAATACACATAATGCCATTAACGTGATAGTTGCTGCGATTTTCCTTAACTTATTCATAATTTTCTCCTTTTTCTGAATATGCCTGTTTTGAGTTTCTGTAATTCCGTCCGCGCTATAGCTAGATCACGATCTATCGTGCTACTATATCTGTTGTAACAGGCCTTTTACTAACCTGTGTTGTGGTATCCAAAATGTTAAATTAACTTGATGACCCCTCCTTGTTAGCCATCTTATTTTCCATTGTAGCACACATGATTATTTTTGTCAATAGTTTTGACGTATATTTCATATAAAATCAAAATTAATTGGTGCTTTACAGAGATAACTGGAAGTTTAAGATGCTGTAAAAATTACAACATTTTTCTTGTTTTTCAAAATTGGTTCTTTGAAGCTAACTAAAATATAGAATTAAAAGATGATGGTTTAACGAGAAAGCGGTCACAATTTGGATCGAAGTATACTTATATAACGATCGAAGGCTGGTTTTAAAAAATGGCACCAAGCATCATTAGGGATGAACTAAATCACCCACCAGAACAAGCTCCAACAGATTACTTTTATAGTTCGCTATTTAGCTATTCTGGAGATTTTTATGCAATAGCTATTGACTTTTTACCCAAGTCTGTGATACAATGATAGTATAAGCACAATGCAAGACTTGGGCTAGGGTTTTGGTGGGGATTACTGATGATTTTCGAGATTTACACCAAGAATCTTGGCAGCCTCACGCAGAATTTTAGCTTCTTTGGGAGAAACAAAGGTGAGATAACGCTGGATCAGCTCAGTGGTTTCAGGATAAGAGGTATCAATAATTTCAAGCGATCTAGCAGTACCAGGAACTTTGCGCAGTGCACCTTTTTTAACAAGATTATCAATATGCTCGGCAACAGCCGAAACTGAAGAAAGACCGAGTGCAGCCATAATTTCACGATAGGAGGGTGAAATTCCCCTAGCAGAGGTGAAATCATTAATAAAGTCAATAATTATGGATTGTTTTTTGGTCAATTTATTATTCATATGCTATAATTTATTATAGGCTAAGAGTTAATAGAAGTCAAAGAGAGATTAATGGATACATCAATTGATGGTTTGAAGAGACGACCGTCGAACAAACGACGTGCAACAAATACAGTTCCCCGGCAAATGGTTGGGGGTGGCTTTGGTGCGCCAGGGAGAGTGCGGGCGCAACGGCCACGCAATAACGGTATTACAACAGTCTCGGGGGCAACTCAGACGAACAGTGACGTGGCAGTTAAAAATCTAAAACGTCAGCCGAATAAAGTAGCAAAACCACCAAAGTCAGTTAAACGACGTCAGTCAGCGGTACAAAATAAGCGTAGTCTAATGATAGAAGAACCGCAGCCAGAGTCGATTAAACCCTCAAGTTTGAGTCAGCCAAATGATTTGTTGCTAGGGATTGATGATTTAGCAATTGATGCACTAATCAACGACGACAACCTGGAGTTAGACGACATCGTAGAACCAGTCAATTTGGACGATTATGCTAACCTTGGCGGTAGTGAGCCGGAATACGACATGGACTTCACGAGTGATGACCTCAAGTCAAAGAAGAAGAGAACACAAAAAGAAAGCGAAGAAGACTTCTTCAATCTTGACGAGGCGCACGATAATAATGATTCCCTACTGGACGAAGCAGAGAAAAAGTCCAAAAAACCTAAGAAGGAGAAGAAAAAAAAGAAGCATCGAATTAGGAATTTCTTCTTGTTCTTAATTGTTTTGATGGCGGCCGCAGCGATTGTCTTAGCAGTTTGGGGTAATGATATTATTTCACGATTAACTGGCGGAAAGTCAGGTTTGTGGGACACATTGTGGTCGTTTACCGGTGAAGCGAAGGAATTTCAGACAGACGCTGAGGGGCGAACGAATATCTTAGTATTTGGAACTGAAGGTTATGATATGGAGGGTTCCACTAAAGATGGCGGCGTACACGACGGTGCGCAATTGACCGATTCGATCATGGTTATCAGCTTGGATCAGAAAACAAAAGACGTGGCAATGATTAGTTTACCACGAGATTTAAAGGTTTCTGGGGCTTGCATGGTGGGCAAGGTGAATGAAATTTTCACTTGCAATAATGAGAACGGCACCAATGAGGATGCTGGCGCACAGGCAATGATGGAAGAGATTGGGACGATTTTAGGGCTAGACTTCCAATATTATGCACACGTGAACTGGGCTTCTCTAGAAAATATTGTCAATAGTTTGGGTGGAATCACAGTGGTGCTAGATGAAGATATTGCGGATTATTATTATACTGGTATAACGGCCAAGGCAGGTGAGCCGGTAGAGCTTGACGGCCACCAAGCGATCGCTCTGGCGCGAGCTAGGCATGGCACAACCGGGGGTGATTTTACCCGTGGGAATAGTCAACAAAAGATTCTTGAAGGAATTATTAATAAAGTTTTAGAAAATGGCGTGGGGTTAACCGAGGCGTTTGATTTGTTAAATATTTTGGGCGACAATCTAAGAACCAATTTTTCCTCGGACGACATCCGGGCAGGCGTACAAATAGCAAATGGTTTTGACATTAACAATTTGCGTCAAGTACCGCTAATAGATTACGCCAATGATGTTTATTACGTTGACACAGCGATGATTGGTGGTGTCTCATACGTAATTCCAAAGGCTGGAGAAGGTAGATATAAAGATATTCAAGATTACGTGGATCGAATGTTGAATAGTAACCCAATAACCCGCGAAGGTGCCGAAGTAGTGATCCTGAACGCAACCGGTAAGGCGGGTGTAGCCGGGGCCGAGGAAGAAGAATTAGCGGCAGCTGGGTTCGAGATCGGACGGGTAGGCGACGCTCCTGAAGGGAGTTGTGAGGCAAAATATTGCATATATAAGATACATGACGGTTTTGAGGCAACTGAAGCAGCTTTGATTGAGCGTTATGGAGTAGAAACTTTAGGAACAGATAGCCTGCCGGTAGGAGTGGATGCAGGAGTGGATTACGTAGTAATTATTGGTCAGACTGACGAAGGCGTCGAATAAAATGATCCAGAAAATAGTTTTACCCCACGCCGTTATATAGTAGCGTGGGGTCGATGGAACTACGATTTGTTGTTGAATACATAGATATTGCAGGTGTGTTGTGGAGTGTCGGGTCCACTCGTTTGAGGACCAAACTTGTTAAAAATATCCACAATCTCTTGATGATCTTCCGAGGAAATATTTTCCTGCTGCAACACTCGCTCCGCCCAGCAGTAGGCTAATGCGAGAATTTACGTTTACGGCCTTTGAGTTTACGGAGAGCTTTGTAGAGTTGATATTTGATGAGACTAAGGGGGAGACAAGTCTTGTAGCAGTAATTAGCAGTTCTTCTCAATGATAAGTTGGCGGTTTCTGCCCTCCCCTTCGGAATGGGTAGAAATATCGGAATAATCTTGTGCAACTTTATGGACGACTCTGCGATCGGCAGCATTGAGGTTTAAGCGTTTTGGCTCACCAGAAGTGCGAACTTCCCTGATCCAATCTTCAGCCTGTTCGGCAACACGATCAGCTCGCTGGCGTTTGTAATCGGCGACATCAACATTAACTCTAGTGAGTTCGCCCTCACGGCTAATAAGAGCAGCGGAAACGGTATGCTGTAGTGCGCGGAGATTATTGGCGTCGCGACCAATGAGCAAAGAATTCATGGAAGTAGACGGAATAGCAAGCTGAATAACTTCGTCGTCTACTGTGGAGTAAACCGCCACATTAATACCGAAGAACGATAATAGATCTTCTAAAAATTTGGTAGCAAAGCGAATTGATTCGTCTTTATTCATAATTTTCTTCCTTTCTTCTTATTACGACTCCGATTGGTCTTGGCGGAAATATGAGTAATAGTCGTACCACTTTTCTTGTTAGTGATAACTTCAGCCTCTTCAATCTTGTTCAGATCGTGAATAAGCTTTTTGTCTGCGGAAATTTCCATTTCCGACTCACTTTTACTCAGAATATATTTTTGTTGAACACCCGTAAGCAAATTACTAATAAAATAATAGAACACGAGAGCGCCAGGAAGGTTAATCATTACAAGTAGCAACATAAGTGGCATCATTTTGGACATTTGGCGGGACATAAGAGCATTCATCTCGCTTTGATCAGGATCTTTACCGTCAGCAGCTTCTTTGACTAATTGACGGAAAGTGCGGGATTTTTCGGTTTTCTTGGATGGTAATTGTTGTGAAGCAATCCAATACTGAGTACCGGCGGAAGCTAATGCAAAAATCAACATGACGATTGAGCTGGTTGAGCTAAAGCCGGGGCGCGGATCAAGGTCAACTACACCAAACAATTTGGGATGAAAGTCATATTCCTTTTTGGCCTGTTCAGCTTCTTCCCCGCCAGCACTTTCTTCTGCAAGATAAATTTTTTGTTTATCAATCACTTCCTGAATATTGCCAACATTACGTACGAAAGAGTAGGCGCGGATATCAAGATTATCAGTGAGGGTTGGTAAAACCATAACTCTAACTGCCGTATAAAGAGCAATAAAGATTGGCAATTGCAAGATAATAGTAAGCATAGACCTGAAAGGTTTAATATTATTACGCTTGTAAAGGTCCATCATTTGGAGAGATTCTAACTGACGGTTACCCTTGCAATTTTTCTTGATTTCGGCAAGTTGGGGTTGAATCTTACGCATAAGACGGGTCTGGTGAAGCTGACGCTTAACGAGAGGCCACATACAAATTTTTACAAGTACAGTAAACAAAATAATTGCTAGACCAAAATCACCAACTAAGCCATATATTACGAAAAGAATGTTCGTAATAGGTCGAACAATCACAAAATCAATTAACTCAAACATATAGTCACATTGTAACATATCAGATAGGATTTGAGTAGGGTTTTTGTGTGGTCAGGAATTTTATAAAAGATACAACTACACGCTTGTTCAAAAAAATCATTTAGCTAATGAGATGTTTGAGTAACGGAATTTTACGCAAAGCTGAGGTAGCGATGAGACTAATCAGTAGAATGATGGCAGCATAGATCAAATTACCGAGAAAACTAGTGAAAATGTGGTGAGTCAGGAGTGTAGGACGGGTAGCTTCGATGAAAATCATATGAATAAAATAGATCCCTAGAGTGTTAGAGGAGATGAAAGTAAGAAGAGGTTGCGATTTTTTGTAGTTGAGGCAGAGCACAACAATAGCGAGAACGTTGATAAAAGTAAAAATCGTATCATAACCATTCCAAACGATATCCCAGATGGATCCGGAAAGACGTGAGTAGAGAAATGCCGTAAGATATAACCCAAAAGTGCTAATAATGATGCTGCCTATAGCGATGAGGTTACGCTTCGGAACGGGAATAGCAAGAATTTTGGCTTGAAAAGTTTTAAAAAGTCCACCCAGACAAAAGTATACGAAGGTGTATCCATAAATACCCCGAAAGGGATTGAAAATTTTAAAGAAATTAGTTTCGTGAAAAATATGAGGGCGGCCAATTAGGGTAGTAAATAGCGTAGCTAGCTCGTTAAGCAAAGTATTACCAAAAGTAAGGACAGCGCAGATGATCAGAAAATAAATAAAAATGCGACGGTTGTGGTCGAAAGCTAATTTTAGTAGAGGAAAGAAGAGATAAACACAAACCAAAGCACCCATGTACCACAGGTGATTGATAGTATATTTAAGATCCTGCAGCGTACTAGTTAACCCGTTTTCTTGAAGAGATTGATAGCGTAATAATAACATGATACTCATAGTGAAAAGATACCAAAAAAAGGCAAGCAGGGTAAATTTGATGGTTTTACGAAAGTGTTTGTGGAGGTCAAGTGGTTTGTTGAGTAATAGATAACCATTAGCAAAGAAGAAAAGTGGTACACAAACCGAAAGGATAGCACGCAAACCGTAACGTACGGATATAATAAAGTCGGAGCCCGGAGCAGTGATGTCAAAAAAATAAGTGGTACTATGGTAAAAAATGACAAAAAAGATGGCTAGCGATTCTAAAAGGTCAATCCAGTGGAGACGAGTTGGAGTTTTCATGGGTGTTGGATGGTTTGATTTAAAAGCATGCGGATCTGGGAGCGTAATTCACTAAAAGGAATTTTCGCAATGGATTTATGGTAAATAATAAATAAACAGTCTAAATGCGTACTAAAATTTGCTAACTCAAGGCGCAGAGCCTCATAAACACGGCGACGAATACGATTGCGACCAACAGCAGATTTAAGAACTTTTTTAGAAATTACAACACCAAAGCGCTGATGATGACGAGTGTTGGGCGCATAAATTAAAGACATATTCTGAGTGCGAATCGTCTTTCCTTTCTGATAAGTATGACGAACGCCACCACGAGAGTGAAATCGGTATTTTTGCGCTAACATACTAATATTGTAGCATAAGGTCGTTTAAAATGCAAAAAGTCCCACGGAGGGGACTTTGGACAGACTTAGCGGGCAGAAACAGCTAAGCGAGCGCGACCTTTGATGCGGCGGCGCTTTAAGACTTGTTTACCGCTTTTATTGCTATTACGCTTCATAAAGCCATGCTCACGCACACGCTGACGCTTGTGTGGCTGATAAGTTCGTTTTGGCATAATTTAATTCTCTCTTGCTTTAATTTATTCAATATACTTGTTCTAGTATACCGCAGTTTTCCACATTTTTCAAGAAGTTTTCCACATTTTGCACAGGGATTTTGGGAATTTGTGGAAAAATACGTCTCTGTTAAGATAAATCAGAGTTAGACCATGAGAAATGAGAAATAAAAACTGTGGAAAAGTCGGGAAGGGTTTGTTATAATGGGACTAATTGGAAGGAGGTATGTAAGTCGTGACCGATATTTGGAAAGATGTGCTTGCTGAAATTGAACAGATAGTGCCAGGCGCGCAGTTTTCGACATGGTTTACCGGGTCAGAGTTAGATTCGGCAGAAAATGGTACAGTAGTAATTGGGGTGCCAAATGTTTTCAAGATTAAACAGTTACAGGTTAAATATAATGATATCATTAAGGACGCATTGATTCATAATGGCATAGAAGTTAATTCGATTGATTATAAAGTCAGCGCTACCACGAAATCGAGAAATAATCGCAATACCATACCGCCATACCCGACAACAAATGAGACGCCAGCAACTATTAAAGAGTCGAGGTTAATAAATTCATTTCAAACAGGGCTAAATCCACAATATTCGCTTGATAATTTTGTAGTCTGTTCAAATAACGATTTGGCGGCCAGCGTGGCGCGCAATATTATTGATGCGCCAGGAAGAAAATTCAATCCTTTTTTCTTGTACGGTGGACCGGGGCTCGGCAAAACCCATTTGGTCCAAGCGATCGGTAACGAATTATTAAGAAGGGATGCCGGACTAAAAATCCTTTATACCCCGATTTCGAGTTTTTATGCGGATTTTATTAAGTCTTTGCAAAATAAAAAGGGCGACGAGTTTCACCAAAAGTTTAAGAAGTTAGACGTACTGATTATTGACGATTTTCAGATGATTATGAATAAAGATGCGTCACAAGCAGAATTTTTTGATATTTTTAACGATTTATATCAACTAAATAAACAAATTATCGTCACTTCAGACCGTTTGCCAAACCAAATTAAATCGGTGGACGAGCGTTTAGCATCAAGGTTAACCTGGGCGGGAGCGTACGATTTGCAATTACCGCAGTTTGAGGATAAGTGTGCAATTTTAAAATCAAAGGCGGAGTATCGGGGGATAGAAGTCGAAGACGAAGCAATTGAATACTTAGCGGAAAATGTAAAAACTAATATTCGGGACTTAGAGGGTGAGTTCGAACGTTTGTTAGCGGTGGCCGACCTCAAAGGTATGACACCACTACAAATTATTAACGAAGGTTATGTTAGTGCCAGTCGGGGTAAACATGATAAAGTGGTTTCGGCTAAACAAGTAGTTGACAAGGTGGCGAAATTTTACCAGATGACCGCTAAGGAAATGTGTAGTAAAAGTCGGGTAGCACATATCAAGAATGCACGTCAGGTGGCGATGTATATTTTGTCAAAAGAGCTCGGCATGAGCACACCAAAGATTGCCGCAGAGGTGGGGGTAAAAGATCACACTACGGTAATGCACGGAATCAAGAAGATTAACGAGGATTTAAAACTTAACTTTGGCTTGAGAGATCAGATTTCAGCAATTCGGGAGAAGTTGTATGAGTAGGGAGGGGCTTTGGTTTTGGACTCGGAGACTGGGTTGGCTTTGTTCACAGTCTCATGAGAATGCATGGCTTTTACTGGGTAATAGTTTTCATGGCTGTGTAAAAGTTGTGGAGAAATGGTGGGTTAGCCTATGGAAAAGTCGGTGGGAAAATGGTGGAAAGTTTTACACTGATTTTACGGATGGAAAGTTTTGCACATTTTGGTGGATAAAAATACACAACTTGTGGGAAAGTGTGGAAAGTTTTACAAGTAGTTTTACACATCGTTTTAACAGTGGTATGAGTGGAGTTTTGCACATTTTCCACAGAGCCTACTATAACTACTACTAATATATTAGAGGAGAAGAAAATGGAGATTAATATTGTTCAGGAAAAGTTAGCAAAGGCACTAAGTATAGTCAGTAAGGTGGCAGCAGGAGCAAAGGCACAGTTGCCAATTCTAAACAACGTTTTAATTAGAGTAGATGATGGTAAGGTTAGTTTAACCACCACTAATCTAGATATGGCAGTAGTGAGTTATTTACCAGTACAAAACAGTCAAAACGGAGTGGTAACTGTACCAGCTAAGCTGATTGCGGAGTTTATTAGTAATCTCCCAAGAGGAGAGATGGTAAAATTATCGGCTAATGGTGAAAAAGTAGTAGCAGAGGCAAAAGGATTTCGGTCTGTGATTAACGGCGCGTTAGCGGATGATTTTCCAGAGTTACCGGAGATTGACGAAAGTAAGATGATGAAAATTCAGATTAGTGTGGATGACTTTAAGGCAGGATTGTCACAAGTAGTGGGGGCGGCGAGTGTGGATACTACGAGGCCAGCATTAACCGGTGTGTATTTTAACACTTATGAGGGTAGTTTATACCTTGCAGCTACCGATGGTTATCGTTTAGCGGAGAGGAAATTGGCGGAGCGGGTAGAGACCGAAGTAAAAGCGATTGTGCCGGTGAGTTCATTAAAGGAAGTATTATCTTCAATCGGTGAAGACGTAGATGAAATTGAAATTTTATTGGATGAGACGCAGGTGCGATTTAATTTAGGTGAAGTAGAGATTACGTCAAAACTAATTGACGGTTCGTTCCCTGATTATCGGCAGTTAATTCCGAAAGAAAGTGATATCACAGTAGAATTAGATAAAAGTGAAATGGTGCGCGTAACAAAGTTGGCGGCGCTGTTTGCAAAAGAGGTAGGAGGGTCGATCGTTTGTGAAACGAAGGTAGAGGAAGAAGTTTTTGTGGTGGCGGCGATCGCAAATGAATTTGGGGAAAACAGTTCAGAAATGAAGGTGAAGGCGAATGAGGACGGTAAAGTAACGCTGAATTCGAGGTTTCTGCTAGATGCAGTTAATGTGTTAGACGGAAAAAAGCTGAGTTTTGGGTTCGCGAACCGGTTGGATCCGGTAGTATTAAAGGGTTTGGATGGTGAAAAGGTGATTGAGAATTATGTGCATATTGTGATGCCGTTGAAGAGTTAGTATTGAGCTAGTAGCGACATCAAAATACTAGCCTCTAGTCTTGCATAGTGCTTATGTATTAGTGTAGCACAAGAATGAGATTTTGTCAATAACAAAGTGGAGATTCTTGAAGAGGGGTGGTTTCTCGAACAAAGTGGACGGTTGTTAAATTAGTAAATTAGTAAAAAAGAGGAAGCGGTGATTATAAAAAAGGTGAGTTTAAGGAATTTTCGGAGCCATGAGAATTTTTTGCTAGCTTTGGAGAAAAATACCACGAAGATTGTGGGAGAAAATGGGACGGGTAAAACCTCAATTTTGGAAGCAATTTACGAAGCACTACAAGGCAAGAGCTTTCGGGCAGTAGATCGAGAGATTTTACGGCGAGGAGCAGAATTTTACCGGGTGGAATTAGAATATGTGAATGGACAGAAAACCGTAGTGGTATATGACGGAGAAAAGAAAGAGTTTTTAGTTGAAGACAAGAAGACGAGGCGTTTACCAAAGAAGAATCGTTACCCACTGATTTTATTTGAACCAGCGGATTTGAACTTGGTGGGGGCGAGTCCCTCACGGCGGCGGACTTATTTTGATCGAGCGTTTGGACAATTATCGGAAACGTACAGTGTGGCTTTGTCGCGCTATGAAAAGGCTTTGAAGCAAAGAAATGAGTTATTAAAACAGGATTTGGTGGATGCGGGGAGTTTGTTTCCCTGGGATGTGATGCTGGCAAAGTATGGGCAAGAAATTTATAATGGCCGACAAAAGCTGACACAGCGGATCAATCAAGAATTAACTGCAACTTATCGGTCAATTGCGGAAAACGAAGATGAGGTGGAGGTGAGATATGATACGGCCGTGGAAACTGAAAGTAGTTTTTTAAGACAATTGACGCAGGATTTTGAGAAAGATCGAATGTTGGGATATACGAGTTTTGGGGTGCATCGGGATAATTATGAATTTGTGTTTAACCAGGCATTAGCGGACGGTTCGGCAAGTCGTGGTGAGGTACGTTCCCTGGTGCTGGCGTTAAAGTTTATTGAGGCAAGTTTAGTAGTGGGAATTTTGGGGCAGAAACCAGTGATTCTATTAGACGATGTGTTCTCTGAGCTGGATGAAACTAGGCAGCGTTGTCTAGTGAAGAATTTTGTCGAGAATCAGGTGATTTTAACATCAGTAGTCAGCGGAAACTTGGTGGACTGTGTGGTACTACGG
>CANOGH010000013.1 GCA_947565505.1 uncultured Candidatus Saccharibacteria bacterium
CATATTACAAGTATAACACTACTTTTTTGATGGAATTATGCGACAAGACCCAAAAATTTATTAAAAATCGCATATTGCTTCGCGCGGAAAATCATGCACGAAAAAATCGTTTTTCGTTGTATATAATATATATTATGCTTAACTATTGATGTGCATTCTGTAATACCTTTGTCTGTATTGTTAGTATATTATATCCAATCCGGCTTTGTTTAAATATTAAATATTCACGCTTGACGACCAATCTTCTGTCATGTATAGTTAGAAGTACAAGATATTAATCATAAACATTATTAAAACAAAGGAGTTTTATTATGTCTAAAATGACAACCGCGATTGCAGCTCTTGGTGTGGTTGCTGGTCTTGGTGTTGCTGCCATGCCACTTGCAACTTACGCTGACACTACTCGCGATGTGCCACTAAAGTTAACAGTGGAAGAAACTATTGAGATTTCGACCTCTTCTGATGACGACCCGTTTACTAAGGTTAACGATGTTGTATTATCAACTGACAACAAGGGTGACAACGCCGATTACGCCAGTAAGGGTTTTGAAGTATTTGTCAAAACAAATGCTTCAAATGGTTACACCATTTCGGCTAAGTCGACCACTCCTGGTGAGACCGCTCTCAAAACCACTGATGGCAACAAAATCCCAGCTAGCAATGCTTTAGCTGCTGGTACATCGGCTTGGGCTTACAAGGTGACGCCAGGTACCCAGGGTGACGGTGCAACTGCTCCAGGCGAGACCAACATGTCAGCTTGGACCGCAATTACTGACACCGATGCAGTGATTTATACCGCTACTCAAAAAAAGGGTGGTATTAGTACGGCAAACAAAGGATTGGGTACTGGTGTCACTTTTGGTGCATCCATCTCTAACTCTCAGGCAGCCGGTGATTACACTGGTAGTGTTACCTTTACAGCCGCAGCTGGCGTCGCTACTCCAGAAACACCATAGTTCTAAGGATATTATTATACGCGGAGAGCCAATTTTGTGTTGGCTCTCTTTTATCCCTAAAAACTCCTGAACTAGCTAGAGTGTGGTTATTTGCTTTTAGCTTACTTATTTTTTACAACACTTTTAGGCTATTTTTGTAATTTTTACAACAGTTATCCCTGATTACTTCTAATATCAACTAGCTCAGGACACCGTAGATTTGTCAATTTTACAACGTTTTTCTAACTAATTTATATTTTTTACAACAGAAGCCAAAGCTCTGAGTTACACCTCCAAATGTACCTGTGTTAAGTATCTATTATATCGCACAACTTGGAATTATAAATATCATATTCCTAAGATTTTACTAAAATTCAAATTGATTACTGAACTGAGTGATTCGAACGCGCTCGCAGGTTAGCATTGAACTCTAACAAAATCTGTAGATTGGCGGTTGCCAAATTGGGAGCTTAACTGCTATAATAGACATAAGTAAAGAGAGGAAGAAATGAAAAAATTTAAAAACGTTGCAGGGCTCCTAGTAGCTTTTCTGGCTGTCATGTTTTTCGGCAGCGGTATGACCATACCAGTCAATGCTGAGGAGGTACCAGCTTATAGAATAGGCGTAACACCCACACAGCAAGCATTTCCAGAATTAAAACCAGGAGAAGAATATCAAGGCAGCTTTAAAGTAAGAAATACCGGCTCACAAGAGCTTGATTTTGAAATTAGTTTTAGCCCGTACAGTATTTCTGATGAAGCTTATAATCCAAACTTTAGTAATACCTCAAGCTATACTAGCTTGAAAGATTGGATTTCAGTGGAGGAGTCGTCTGGTCACGTAAACGCCGGGCAGGAGCAAGAAATCAAATATACGATTAAGGTTCCTGAAGACGCTCATGGTGGTACGCAGATGGCGGCAATCATGGCAACTGCCAAAAATGCCAGCAATAGTTCTGGAAGCACTGCAGTGGAAACCGTGAAGCAGGTTGCTTACCTAGTTTATGGCAACGTTGATGGCGAGATTAAGAAAAGCGGTCTGATTCTAGAGAATAAAATTCCAACCTTTTTCTTCTCCCCACCCATCACAGTCACATCAGTAGTCGAGAATACCGGCAACATTTATACTGCAGCCGAGTACAAGCTTCAGGTTTTCCCTTTGTTTTCCGATGAGGAAGTCTACACTAATGAGGAGGAACCAGAGAAGAATATGGTCTTCCCTGACACAAAGCGTATGCACCAGATTTCTTGGGATGGCGCTCCACAACTAGGAATCTTTAAGGTTAAACAGACGGTTAAGATTTTTGATGAGGAGTCAGTAGTAGAAAAAATAGTTTTCCTCTGCCCTATCTGGTTTATCTTCATCGTACTTGCCATTGTATTCTGTGTAATTTTCTGGCTCATTAGCCGCATAATACGTCGCAAGCATGACGCCGAGTAGACACTCTCGTTAAACAGCGCTTAGAAACTATCTGGAAGGAGCAGCATAATCTGCTCCTTCTTGTCTAGATTCGTATTGATCATGATTTTCATCAAGATGAAATATTTGCTCTACCAATCCACGTTGCAGTACGATCCCTACATTGACAGAAAAACCTGGTCTGCAGCAAGGCAAGACTGAGCACCGTTTTATCCCAAAATATCTCGCAGATATTTACCAGTTGGGGTGTTATCATTTTTAGCGAGATCTTCAGGTGTACCTTCAGCCATAACTTGACCACCGTGAATACCGCCCTCTGGCCCCATGTCAATAATCCAGTCGGCAGACTTAATGACGTGCAGGTTATGCTCGATAATAATCATCGAATTGCCACCGTCCACCAATTTACCCAGGATGCCGAGTAGACGGTTAACGTCATCAGTATGCAAACCGGTCGTTGGCTCGTCAAGAATGTAGAGAGTCTTACCGGTACTTCTTCTGGCAAGCTCGGTAGCCAACTTAATACGTTGCGCTTCCCCGCCAGAGAAAGTGGTAGCTGGTTGCCCTAATCGAATGTAGCCAAGACCTACTTCCTGAATTGTTTGAAGTTTATTGACAATTACTGGAATATTTTCAAAGAATTCTACCGCCTCGTCAATCGTCATGTTGAGTACGTCAGCGATGTCCTTACCCTTATACTTGACTTCTAGAGCCTCACGGTTGTAGCGCTTGCCGTGACAAGTTGGGCAAGTGACATAAACGTCGGGTAAGAAATGCATTTCAATCTTGTTCACACCGTCACCTTGACAAGTTTCGCAACGGCCACCTTTGACGTTAAAACTAAACCTTCCCGCTTTATATCCTCTCAGCTCCGCTTCGGGTTGCTTCGCAAAAAGTTCCCGGATTTGATTAAATACACCAGTATAAGTGGCCGGGTTACTCCGGGGTGTCCGACCAATTGGGCTCTGATCAATCACAATGGCTTTATCTAAAAATTCAATTCCGTCAATACGGTCATGCAGTCCAGCCACCGTCTGTGCTCGGTGAAGCCTAGCCGAAAGCTCATTGGCTAAAATACCATTAACTAGGGTTGACTTACCCGAGCCTGATACGCCAGAAACCACCGTCATCACGCCTAGCGGAAAATGGACGTCAATATTTTTTAAATTATTCTCACGTGCACCGACCACGACCAACTCCTGGTCTTTTTTAGGCGTGCGACGCTTCTTAGGTACAGCAATGGTCTTTCTGCCGGACAGATACTGCCCCGTCACTGACTCTTCAACCTGTGCTACTTCGGTCGGCGTGCCGGCAGCAATCAGGCGACCACCGTTCGTACCAGCTCCCGGGCCGATGTCAACGATAAAGTCAGCTTCGCGCATCGTATCCTCGTCGTGTTCAACCACCAATACGGTATTCTGCAAATCACGCAAATGCTTGAGTGTGGCAATTAACTTATCATTGTCCCGCTGATGCAAGCCAATGCTAGGCTCATCGAGCACATACAACACACCCTGCAGACCAGAACCAATCTGCGTAGCTAAGCGGATTCGCTGGGCTTCTCCTCCAGAAAGGGTATTTGCTGCTCGACCAAGCTCCAAATAACCTAGGCCGACGTCTTGCATAAACTGGACACGCTCGCGGATTTCCTTCACAATCGGTGCAGCAATAAGTTCTTCACTAGCAGTAAACTCAAGGTCTTTATTGAGCACTTCTAGAGTAGCATCGACATCCATATTGCAAATGTCGACAATATTGAGACCATGCACCGTCACCGCGAGTACCGCTGGCTTCAGTCTAGCACCATGACAGGTTTGACACTCGTGAATCCGCATGAAACGCTCAATGTCTTTTTTCACAAAGTCGGAGTCGGTTTCCTTATGCCTGCGCTCAAGAGTCGGAATTACCCCCTCATAGGTAGACTCATAGGTAGCACCGTCACCCCACTTACCGTGTCCGCCTACCTTAACTTTATATTTAGTTTTACCCGTGCCATACAAAATCTTGTGAATCGTCTCTTCACTGAGCTCCTTAATCGGAACATGGACCGAGAACCCCTCTTTCTCACCCACGGCTTCCAAGCGTTTCAGCCACCAGCTTTCTTGCGTCACGCGATTGAACGGCCTAATGCCACCCTCCGCAATCGTCAGGTTAGGATTAAGAATTAAATTAGGATCAATCTCCATGCGTGTGCCAAGTCCAGTACAGGTTGGGCAGGCTCCTTGGGGAGCGTTAAAACTAAACAGCCTAGGCTCAAGCTCCGGAATTAGCTCTTCCGGATGCAATTCGCAGGCATAGCGCTGAGAAAAGGTAAAAATTTCCGGGTCTTCACCAGTCTTATTCTCGCCCACAGCCGTAGAATTGTCCTGAATTTTTAACAGTTTAATAATTCCCTGGCCCAATTCTAAAGCCTGTTCAACGGAGCCAGAAATGCGGCTCTCGAGCTCTGGCGACAGCACAAAACGGTCGACTACAATATCAATATCATGGCGATCATTCTTGCTGAGTTCCGGAAATTCATCAAGTGCATAAATAATACCGTCAATCCGCACCCGAGAAAAGCCCTTCGAGATATACTGATCCGGGATATGCTGGAAACTACCTTTTTTTTGGGTAACAAGAGGGGCGAGCAGCATCAACTTACTGCCAAGCGGCAATTTCATCACTTCATCAATAATATCTTGAATGCTACGACGATGCACTTCGCGATGGCAAATAGGGCAATGCGGCACCCCGACGCGTGCAAACAGCAATCGGAGATAGTCATACACTTCCGTGACGGTAGCTACGGTGGAACGAGGGTTACGACTAGTCGACTTCTGATCAATCGAAATCGCTGGGCTAAGTCCGGTGATACTGTCAACATCTGGTTTATCCATCACGCCAAGGAACATACGCGCGTAACTTGATAAGCTTTCGACATACCGACGTTGCCCCTCAGCATAAATCGTGTCAAATGCCAAGCTGGACTTACCGCTACCAGAAAGCCCCGTTAAAACCACCAACTTATCTCGCGGAATGTCGACATTCAGATCTTTCAGATTATGCTGCCTCGCTCCGCGCACCTTTATAAAACCATCACTCATATTTCCACATTATAACGTAAAAATCTCCGAACTGCAATAGCCCGGAGATTGATTGTCGGATAAAAGAACTAACGCATCGCTACATATGATATTAGAGGCTTGTCGCTTTGCGGGATTGCTGCGCCTCAGCAGTTCACTAAAGGACGTAACCCAAGTGATTCATAATGTAGTCAGATAAATGGGGCATGCTCATCTCCTGTGTTATCAGAGAAAGTTCATACCATTTCGGGGTAAACAAAGGGTACCCTAAATGTTTAATACGAATGCCCTCTTCTACCTTTCTCTTCTTTAGCCATGCTGAAATATTGCTAAGTAAAATTAAACCCTGCTTAGCTTGTTAGGCATGCAGGGTTTTAGGAGTTAAAATTACTTCAATCTTGAAAGAGCCGACCGCACAAACAGGCTTTGGCTCACGGTTTAGCGTCAGATTCATGCTGATACACCAAGTGCTGCGCCAACTGTTTTTTACGCCATTCATGCGACCTTATAAATCTGATTATAATGATCAGGCAGATAGTAGACTGGAGCCCCGGCTTAACCTGAACACGAATAGTAATCGCCAGTACAATAATAATCCAGACAATTTGTATCAGTTCACGGCGCCTTAATTCCGAGAAATTCTTCGCGCTTCGGCCCATTAAACTGTCAATTTGTACGCGGTAGAGTCCATCTGCCAGAAAATACCCTATTATCACAACCAGACTACACCAAAATTCGCTAGCAAGCCCCTGCGCACTCCGCAAGATTGTTACGAGCGCGAATCCTATGCTACAATATAGAATTGATAGCATTATGAGTAACCTCCAATTATTCTTTACAACCGCTTTCATGATATCCCTCCTTTTTCGTCAAAATGCCAAGCTTCGATTGAAATAATTTTAGAGCTACGCCCCCTCTATTCTTATTGTAGCACACATTGTCGAAAAAGTCAATAGGTTTTGCTTATTTTTTGTCAAAATTGCAACAAAATCGCACTGGTTTTCAGGTTTTATCCAATAATTAATCTTTCATTTTCTTTAAAGCATCGTTGCATCATGATGTATTGGCATGGAGATTAAAATGTAGGAGTAAGGCGGCTGATTTAGGGATAAGATTTTCTACCAATCTTCCGGCAATAGACTCTGGTACCAGAGAGAAAGCTCCTCCAGTAGATACTTACAATCATCCGCGGAATGCCCACCAAAAGTTTCACCCTTGCCCAGGGCCACCTCAATTCTCCCCATTTCGTCAATAAATTTAGTCGCCTGTCGATCCAGCCTTTTGGTGCGGTACTTCTCCCACTCCTGCGCCTCGTCTTCATCTAAAACTGTGGGGAAAAACTTCGCTTTATAATGTAGAAACAGCTCTGGCAAACGCTGATCATTAAAAGTCGGCTGAAATTTTCGCAAGTCTGCTGCTTCTGCCCCACGTACGGCTGCACAATTTGTCTTATCGGTATCTCCCACAAAGCCACTATAGATAGCCGACTCGGCGTCAACTGGTTTACCATATTCTGCAGGGTGTTTACCAGCGTATGCCGTCACACGTTCCACAAATTCCGGATGCGCCTTGAGGCTTGCCAAGTTTGCCTCGACCTGAGGCTTAGTGAGACCAATTTTCTCCCAGCTATTAGCTTTTTCCAGGACACTGATGGGAGCAACCGCCGGACAGCGATTGTAAGCCAATGGTTTCACAATGGGGAAGAAATTCTCGCGGTAAAACGGTTTATTCACGTCAAGCTTTCGATGCTCAGTCTTCTTGGACTTATTTTTCGATAAGGCTTGATTCTCACTCTCCATCTTGAGCACATCTTCTAGATTGTAACGCAAATCGTAAACCAGTACCCGCTCATTATCCGCCATGGCAATCGGATAGGCCACGGTGGTTTTCTCAAATTCCGCAGGATACCGACCTGAAGCATAGACAAAGGGTCGCGGATCTTCCAGATTCACGAGTTTTTTAACCTGGCGCTTATCTTTGAGCTTGAAAAGGTAATCAAAGAGCTGGGGCTGCTTATCGTGTACCAATTTTGTCACCGCAATCAGCGCTTCAACATCACTGAGGGCATCATGCGCATGCTCGTGGGAAATTCCGTTGAGTTTCGTAATTAGCTCCAAACGGTTTGTCGCTCGCCCGTCCTCACTAAAAGGCCACTCGATGCCTTCAGGGCGCAATGCCCGGGTTAACCTGATCACGTCCAGCAGGTCCCAACGACTACGGCCGTCCTGCCACTGCCAAGCATAAGGATCGTAAAAATTACGCCACAAAATACTACGCATAAACTCATCATCGAACCGGATTGAATTATACCCCATAATGATCGTGTTCGGGGCCGCCATCTCCTCAACAATAAACTTGCAGAAATCTCGCTCCGAAATACCATCTTGTTGACAAGTTTGAGGCGTAATGCCCGTCACCATAATAGCTCCAGGACTAGGCAAGGTGTCATTTGTTAATTGTACTAACAGGTTGACTGGATCTCCTATTGGTTGAAAATCCAAATCGGTACGAATCCCCGCAAATTGCATAATCCGGTCCTCGCGTGGGTTGAGTCCAGAAGTTTCTAGATCATAGAAGAAATAGTTAGGACGCATCGAGAAAACCTATTTAACCTGATCTTCGTCAAAGAAGGCGCCGGACTGACGAGACCATAGATGCTTATAGACACCTTGATCTTTATTTAATAATTCCTGGTGCGTCCCTTGCTCCACGATCTTCCCGTCTTGAAGGACGATAATCCGAACCAGAACCGCCACCGTAGACAACCGGTGAGCGATCACAATACTGGTTCGCCCTTGCATTAATTTTGACAAAGCATCCTGAATTAATGCCTCCGATTCGGAGTCAAGCGCCGAAGTCGCCTCATCCAACACCAGAATGGGGGCATCCTTCAAGATTGCCCTAGCAATCGCAATACGTTGCCTCTGGCCACCAGATAGCTTTACGCCCCGTTCTCCTACCAGCGTATCGTATCCTTCTGGCATATCCTTAATAAATTCATGCGCGTTCGCAAGATAGGCTGCCTTCTTAATTTCGTCTAGACTGGCGTCCGGTCTAGCATAAGCAATATTATCAGCGATTGAGCGGTGAAAGAGTGAAGTCTCTTGTGGCACGTAGGCAATGTTCTCACGCAATGATTCCTGAGTGATGTCCTTAATATTTTCTCCAGAAACTTTGATCGCCCCTCGGTCAACGTCGGCAAATCTAAGTAGTAACTTCGTTAAAGTAGTCTTACCGGAACCGGAGACCCCCACCAGGCCAACCCGTTCTCCCGGCTGAATTTCCAAGTTAAAATCTTCAAAGATTGACTCCTTTGCATCCTTGTGCTTAAAAGAGATGTGGTCAAATTCAACTCCTGCCTGTTGCAGGTCTAGGGCGGTTGCGTTTTCGGCATCGACCACATCATCTACCGTATCTAGGATAAGAGTCATCTCATAGGCATTACCAAAGGTCTTATTCAGATTTTTAAAGATGCTATTAAAGCCCCATAGTTCCCCCATAATGGTTTGAGAATAGTTCACGATCAAGACTAGTGTTGCTACCGAAATGCCTAACCATTCCCGACCGCAGAGCAAGAAGATGAGAATTAAGGCATTGATGGTCACTTGAATGCAGCCAAAGTAAAGGTCTCGATTGATAGTTGACCTCATGAGTGACATATTAGCATCATAGGTATGTTTCGCAATTTTATCGAACCGACGGTGCTCATAAGCTTCTTTAGCATAAGACTTTACTGAAATAATATTAGAGATTGAGTCGGCCAATTGTCCAGTCTGCTTACTTTCCGCTTTTGAGGCTTCATTATTAAGGTGGGAAATCTTCTTAAAACTCAGACCAGAGACCGCAGCATATAGTACTACTAGCATGACAATCCCAAAGGCAAATCCTGGTACCTGAGGAACCAGTACTACCATCACCATCACAATATAGGCAAATGCTGGCCACATGTCCCAAATGATAGTGTCAAAGAATCGTTCAAAAGCATAAACAAATTTGCTGCACTGTGAAACCAATGAGCCAGAGAAACGATCGCTGTGAAACTGCATGGATTGCTCGGTAACCACCCGGAAACATTTCTCAAAGAGGTTACGGATGACTTTTAACTCCATTTTCCAGGTCCAATAGAGACGTAGCTCCTCCAGAACCAACTTGTTAAAAGTATAAAGCAGCAAAAATCCTGTCACCTCAACCAGTGCCACCCGAATCATCTCTTCCATTGATAGCCCCATAGAAGCTTTTTCAATTAAGTCGGCAAAAATCAGTGGCGCCAAAATTGCCCGAATAAAGACCACGACTGGCGTAATAATAAGGCAGCCCAAAGAATACCATTTGTATTTGACAATCTCCTGCCAAAAATAATGCATCGTGCGCCAACCGACGCCCTTTTGCTTTTCTGGCTCAACATTTTGTTTTTGCGACTGATTACTCATATTTATAATTGTACTACATTTTGGAGTCCAATTCCAGATCAATAAATTTGTTTTTAGGATATTTTTTAAAAAATTATAACAGTCCTTAATCTATGATTAATGTTATTTTACAAATAATAATTTCCTAAGTGATGAAGGATTCATAGCTGGTTTTGTTTGGAATGATTTTTGAGCTACTTTTTTGCTCCTGGGCTAATAATCTTTTCATTTTACACAATGATAGCTTTTGGTGCTATTTTTCCTCACCAAATTCTAACCTTTTACCATGTCATTTTTCTTATAATACTTTAGCTATTTTTTCATGTCATTTCCATGCTTTTTATAATAATTTTACGTTATTTTTCATACTACTTTTTAGACCATTTTTCTAAATCTGCCAATCATGGCAGGTTGTTCGGGTTTTTGGGAGTTTTCTACCCCTGTTAGAAAATGCTTTGTTCTGGTCAAACCTGCCAATCATGGCAGATTTAGATATTGCAGTATATTTACTACATAGTTGTCAATACTCCAGAATCACCACGATCTAGTTCTGTAATTAGCGTATTGCTTTTATGTATAAAAGCCCAGCAAACTCTGAATGCTCAGCATGATAAAAATATTTCTTTACTAACTAGCCAGTAGCGTCAAGATAATGCATTATTTCGAGGGCCGCTGCGGCCCCGTCGGCCGCTGCGGCCACCACTTGGCGGACGGCACCGAATCTCACATCGCCGGCGGCA
Source organism: uncultured Candidatus Saccharibacteria bacterium (assembly GCA_947565505.1). Lineage (GTDB taxonomy): Bacteria > Patescibacteriota > Saccharimonadia > Saccharimonadales > Saccharimonadaceae > Nanosyncoccus. The sequence continues at coordinate 10,570 of CANOGH010000013.1, forward strand.
AAGAGCCCAGGAATGAGCGTTTCATGATCACTGCGACGAGCAAAATCATCTAGCCCTAGCATGTCTAGGCTGCTAGAAAGCTCTTTGACGCCGGCACCAGTCATGACGGTGCCGTCCGCCGCTAGGACATCTTCCGGCAAAAACTTCGTTGCCGGAAGATGTCCAATAAAAACAAAAACATGCTCAAAATCCTCAAGTTCCTCCTTGGTAGTTTCATTATTCTCACGAATCTGCAAATTTGGCAACTCGAGCGCCCTTGATTGCAACTTGGGGCTGGCACGCAGTTTTGACCGACTAATAATCGTTACTTGTTTCGCAATATGAGATAATTCAATTGCTTCCTGCACTGCAGAATCACCCCCACCAATTACTGCAATATTCTTGCCCTTCACTAGTGGGGCATCGCACAAGGAACAATAGGAGACAGGCACATCTAGCTCATATTCTAGGCGCCTAGGCTCATTACCAGTCGCTATCAGAACACTGCGAGCGCGCACGGTCCGCTCGTCGATCGTTAAGTCGAAAACTTTTCCGCTCACCCTCACCTCACGACACTCACCGTAGTCAAATTCCACGCCCGCAGCTTCAGCTTGCTGACGCATTTTGAGAGCTAACTCATCTCCGCGGCCATCGTAACCTGGATAATTGGCAATATGGATAATCTGCGCCAACTCTCCGCCAAAATTCGTCTTCTCATAAATAACAGTCTTCAAATTCCCTCTGGCGGCGTAAATCCCAGCGCTCATGCCCGCTGCACCACCACCAATAACTATTAGATCATACATCACGATCAGCCGCTTCCAAAACTACATTATAGAACCGTAGGACGCCGATTTTAACTGAATATAGATTTCATTCAACTCTTCGTTCAATTTCTTCATGTCTTCACTTGGTTCCACAGCTAGCACGATAAATTTCAACGGAGAATTCGTAGTGCCACACATTTCTTTTTCTCCATAAGCCAGGTCACCATTCATAGTAATCTCGCGGATCCCCCCTAGTTTCATGCCAACCACTCCCTGATTCCAACCTTCAATTAAGCCAGCACTAGCATCAAGTGGCGCCTTCAGCTTAGTAGGATTATCTTTACTATCAAAGGAAGAATCGAAAATGCTACCATCAGGACACCAACCAATGTAATAAGCATAATAATTATTATCATTCTCCTTTAATTCTTTACCATCACCTTTTTTCAGGTCTTTCACTTCTAACCCAGCAGAATTGGCGCTAGCCGCATTGTAGGACTTGACTTCAGATTTATATTTTTTCAGTTCCGGAAAATATTTGTCCGACATCGGCTTGGCAGCGTTATTCACTTCTTCCTGCTTTTCCTCGTACTTTTTGGAAAGCTCACTGATCAGCTCATTATTTTCTTCTTGACGAGCGGTCTCAGCTTCACCGTTTAGTACGATAAAGGCGTAGGTCAAAATCGTGCCACCAAGCAACAATATGGCGACGGCCAGAATAATAATCCGCTGTTTCCAACTAGTTTTTAATACTTTTTCGTCCATTTAGTTCTCCTCTACACAATCGTGCCACCAACACTGGCTACGTCCTCTTTTATTTTTTCTATTATAGCAGATATTTCTTCTGAGTCCAAAGTTCTCTCTGGATTGGAAAACTTAATTCTAAAGGAAATATTCTTAGTGAGATCATTTGGATCAGATTGATAAATTGACACCGGAGTAACTGTATATATTAGTTGCTTGCGCTTTAAGCTCTCATTAAGCGCGTTTTCAATACGGCCAAATAGAGCATCCGCTGAAACTTTGAAGGTAAGATCTCTCTCTACGGACGGGAATTTAGAGATCAGGAAGGTTTTCTCGATCACTCGAGGTGCATCAACAATTTGTTCAAGATTCATTTCGAGCGCAGAAATCACTTTGTCAATTTTGAGTTCAGTCAAAACTCGCTTTTTTACCTCTCCGAACGCCCCCACCAACCGATCATTGCAATAGACCTCTACCGAACGCTTAGGTTCAAGATAAGGATAGGTGCGGGCGGTCTCACTGTTCATGGCTAGCTTCCGATAACTCAAATCAAGCCTTAGATCATGTTTGACGAGTTCAAGCGTCAGAGCCTTGAGATGGTAAAAATCGCCTAGACATACAATACCTAAGTCCGTCGACATTAGAGGGACTTTCTCTTTATCCAATCCAGCATGGCGAGAAGTGACTTGATTCATTTCGTAAATGACAAAATCTTTGTGACCTGCCTTAATATTTTCACGGACCTTATCCAGGAGGCTTGGTACAATTTGTTGACGAAAACACTGCAACTCCGGTGAAATAGAATTTACAATTTCATAGCTATCCGCCGATTCCTCACCTACTTTTTCCAATAACTTTTTACTGACAAAAGAATAAGTCAAAACCTCGTGAGCGTCTAATTTATCTGATAGAATATCCCTAATTTCGCGCTTCAGCTTCAGCATGCGGTCAATCTGACCTTCGCGAAACTTGCGCACGGGCAGATCTAGTTGGATATTATCATACCCCAACAAGCGCCCCACTTCCTCAATAATATCTTCTTTAATATGAATATCAGTACGCCACTCGGGAGCGGTGACTGTCAAATTATAATCATCCGCGCATTGTACGCCGAAACCCACATTTTCCAAGGTTCCCTGAATCTGTTCCGCAGTATACGCTGTACCTAACAGCTTATTGATGTGTTCGATGGTTAATGTAATGACATTTGGCTGGATCTTGCCAGGATACGCATCAGTTACCACTTCGACTTGACCACCGAGCTGACCAATGGCCTCCTTTAGTACGTTAAGGCAGCAGGCTGCTGGCTGCCCCTTCGTGAAGCGTGTAATAGCTTCCGAAAAAATACCATGAGCCATCTGAGTCTTGCGGAGATGATAGAGCGAAAATGTAGCGCTCTCCAGGACAATGCGTCTAGTACTAGCATCGACCTCGGTATTCTTGCCACCCATGGCGCCGGCTAGAGCTATTGGACGATCATTACTCGTGATTAAAATATCCTCCGGAATACATTTAATAATTTTTCCGTCCAGCAATTGGAGCTCTTCTCCATCGCGTGCTGCACGAACAATGATTTGCGCCGTATCAGAATCGCCAACCCGAATCAGCTTATCATAATCAAAAGCATGTAGTGGCTGGCCGGTTTGTAGCATAATAATATTCGTCAGATCCACTATTGGATCAATGCTGCGCATGCCAGCTTTTGCCAGAAAGGCCACTTCTTGATCAAAGTACTTCTTTGTTTTAAGAGCTGTCACGTTAATAACCGCGCCGGTGTAACGTGGGCAGAGCTCTGAATCCCGAATATCCACATTAAGGATTGCACTCTTCAAGTTTTCAAACTTCCCCATTCCTAATCGCGGCTCCGCAAACTTAATCCCCAGAATGCCAGCTATTTCCCGCGCAAACCCGATCAAACCAAAACAATCTGGTCGGTGTGTTAAAGATTTGTTTTCGACATCCAAAATCAAGTCATCAAGACCGTAAATTTTGGCGAAATCATCACCAGGATTAATTTCGCGTGGATTAAGCTCTACGATACCCTCGTGATCACTCCCCAAATCTAGCTCATCGAGGGCGGCAAGCATACCATTAGATTCATACCCACGCAGCTTACGTGCACCTAGTTTAAAGTTCTCGTGTCCAAAAGTTTCCGGCACAATCACTCCAGGAGCCAGCCAAACCGCCAGCATTCCTTGATGCACGTTTGGAGCGCCACAGACCACCTGGACGGTTTTTGAGCCTGCTTTAGCAAAACGTTCAGTCTGTGCTCCAGCATCAATTTGGCACAGAGTTAAGTGTGTTCCCTCAATTTTCTCAGCACTTACTACCTTAACAGCCATAATTCCCTGGTATTTCTTTGCCAGGTCGATCACTTCCTCAACTTCCACTAGCCTGGAACCAATCAGTTCAATCAAATCCTCGTCTTTTACGGTAGACGGTATTTGTACATATTTTTTAATCTCATTAATTGAAATTTTCATCTATCTCTTCCCTTCCTCGTCTTCCACCACTAAAACTCTTCCAAAAAATCAAGCTTGGCCGATTCAAAATACCGTATATCACTCAAGCCATATTTCAGAATCACTAAGCGATCAATGCCGCCACCCCATGCAAAGCCTTGATAGCGATCCGGATCAATACCCGCTTTTTTCAGGACATTCGGATGAATCATACCGCACCCAAGCATTTCCAACCAATCTCCACCCTTACCACCAAGTGCTGCGGGCTTTTCAATCAGAAGCTCTGCAGAGGGCTCGGTAAACGGGAAATATCCTGGTTGAGTCTTGATCTTGAGTTTCTGCCCATAATAATATTCGAAAAATTGTTTGAGAACACCGAACATTTGCCCCATTGTAGCATCTTTGGAGACAAATACACCTTCACACTGATAAAACGTGTGTTCATGCGTAGCGTCAGCATCCTCATTACGAAAGACTCTGCCTGGGATCACTACGGCGATTTGACCATCACGCTCAAGCTCTGGTTGATACTTCAGCAAAGCACGATGCTGCATAGTTGAAGTGTGAGCTGGAGGGATATAGCCTTCGCCAGTACGAAAAGTATCATAACCATCCCTTGCCGGGTGATCCTTAGGAAAATTCAAGCTTTCAAACATGTGAAATTCATCATCAAGTTGGCGTGATTCCATCACATCAAAACCCATACGATTATAAATTTCAATCACCTTATCTAGTTCAGTCATAAGCGGATGCTTGGTGCCACGCTTAATCTGCGGTATGGGTTCATTGGGCGCACATGGAGCCGTGAAGTCAATTTCTTCGATTTCAGCACTTTCCTGTTCAGCTTCAGCTGCAGTGAGCCTCTGTAAGATCGCCTGCTTTTGCTGATTCATTTGCTTTCCAAACGCGCCACGCTCGGCCGGAGGTAACTCTTTAATTTTAGCATATTCGATGAGTAGCTTTTTGAGCTCAGATTTTAACTTCTCTATATCAGACATACTTTAATTGTAACATATTTTTCTTAAAAAATCTTAAAAATATCCGATTCTATCTCTTTAGATATACTGACTATTCACTGCACTAATTTTCTGGAATTTTAATTTACTATATTATATTGGCAATTTAAACTCCGCTGCTCTCTGCTTTTCGAGACTTATAAAACTTAGATTAATTTATAACCCTACTTGCATATCGCGAGGTAAAATCACCGAAAGTGTCCTCCTGATTAGGGAGGACACCAAATTTAGCATTGTAGTTCAACTACTCTGCATATTCTTGATCATCATAGTCACAGAAGTAACCACCGCATGCTAGGCGGGAAGTAACGTCTGAAATGTAGAAACCAATTATACCACCAATCATTGGCACGATGACGTAGGCGCCAATAGCGAAAGCTACCATTTGGATTAGCTCACCAGCATTTTCCGCTGAAGTTGGGAGAATTTGATACATGAGAGCAGCCGCTGGATTAAAAATGAAACTGCTATCAAGGCTGAAGAAGCCCTGCGCGATGAAGATACCGAGAATCACAACTAGTGCCATAACGCCAGATACGGTGAAGGCAAAAGTGAGTGGGCTCTTTTTGGCATATTTCAAAGCACGTGCAAAGCAAAAGGCAAGGATAATCGCGCCCATTAGCTCGATCAAGGCAACAATGATAAAGGTATCACCAACTACATCAGCCATCTGTGGCAAGGTTTGCTCAGTCTGGCTGCCAAGTCGAAATGCGTTAACGATGATTAGGCCGATCCAGGCACCAAAAATCTGTGCTAGAATGTATAGCACACCGCGAATTGCAGACATGCGACGGGTAGCCATCATGCCGGTCGTGATGAGCGGGTTAAGATTAGCTCCGGATAGACCAACAACTGCTACCAATACACCGACAAGACAAAGCACAAGATAGAGTGGTTGACCAACTCCAAGAGTTAGTAGCAACATTACTACGAGCATAGTACCGATTGCTTCTCCAATCAGGGCACCCCAAATTTTTGGACCCTTAAAAATGGTTAGGATATTTTCGTTTGGATCATATTTACGTGCAAAAAATCCTTTCATTACCTTAGTGTCATTGCTGGCGTTTGCGGCTACTGTTGAGCTGGTATTCGATACGCTAGTCTCCTCTGTCTTTTTGGACAGGTCTTTGTTATCTGAAGACTTTTTTGAAATCTTCTTTGGCTTAGAGTTTGCCATTGAATAACCTCCTTAAAACTGTTATTTTTCTCATTGTAGCATACTTGTGGTACAATTGTAAGTATGAATTTTAGCATAATGGTTTAGAAAGGAAGTTTATGACCGCGATGCACATCAACTTGGATGAAGAGGATAGTAAAAGTTATCGGAACATGAATCAGAGGATTAGTGCGGATCTACGAGCAAGAGCGCAAAATAGCCACCAAGAAGATCCGGATTTTGCAGAAGATTCAGAATACATCAAAGATACTAAGAAAACCGGAAGGTTTACTTGGGTATGGATCGTGCTAATTATTTTGGCAATTTTATCCTTAATATGTATCATTTTTATTTAGAACTTGTGCTATAATTGGAAATATGCGTAGCTATCCGCGGCTGAGAGGAATTGCAAAAGTTGTTTTATCGGTAATTTTTTTGGTGGGATTAGCGATTGTTTCTGCATGGTTTATCTTTTACCGTCAGCAAATGCAGGATTTAGATAACACGTGGAATTTTATCAATGAGAAGCCTGCAATCTTTTGGTATAGTAGCCTGATTTTATTCTTTCTCGTAGCATTACTGGCGGCAATTATTTGGCGGCCGTTTCTTGCGGGTGGAATATTTTTCGCTATTATTAGCGTGGTGACATATATTAATATGCAAAAATATGCTGTCCGTGCGGCGCCATTGCTGCCTGAGGATTTCCTCTTGGCGGATACGGCTGGAAATCTTACTCAATTTGTTGATCTCTGGACCATAGTGAGGCTTATTTGCGGAGTGGTACTGATCGTGTTAGCCAGCGTATTGACGGAGCACTCTGCCAGAAAACTTTTTGCGGTGCGCACTCGCGAAGCTTGGCGACAATTACCGTGGTGGAAGCGACATGAGTTAGTCCCACGGCTAAGTTTTATCGTGGTGCTGTGGGCGGGATTAATTTTGGTCACCAGCTTCATTACGCATCATGCAGACAGTGATTATTCCGAGAAAGTACCGTGGCTAGATACAGAATTTGTTAGTTGGAGTCAAACCGAGAATTACGAAAAGAATGGTTTTGTCCTAGGATTTATTTATAATTTAGGTGGCTTAACCATGCAAGAACCAGCGGGCTATAGCCGCTCGAAGATTGCCGAAATCGTAGCCGACTACGAAGAGCAGGCCGAACAGGACACTAAACGGGAGGATCTAGATGCAGTAGTTGACAATGTGGTGATTATTCTTTGTGAAACATTTTATGATCCGGAACTATTAGATAAATATTATTCTCATACTGGTGGTGACGTACTGCCGAATTTGAGACGCATTTTTAGTGAATATCCGAGTGGTTACATGTATTCGCCGGAGTATGGTGGTAATACCGCTAATATTGAGTTTGAGGTTTTTTCGGGACTAACAAATTATTGGGCATCAACTATACAATACACCAATACTATTCCTAAGTTAACCACCCTAGAGACTATTGTCAGTCTTGCGAAGAATAGTTACGACTTTGACACAACGGCAATACATTCCTATGACGGTTCCATGTACAAACGCAATATTAACTATCCGAAAATGGGATTTGATGAGTTTATTGATGCCGACAAAATGCGTCATACTGAAACTGAGTTTTCTAGCGAGCACATTAATGATTGGTCAGTCTATCAAGAAGTTTTGGATCTGTTAAAAGATAATCAGGAGCCACAGTTGATCGGGGCGATCACGATGCAAAACCATGCGCCATACCACGCAGCCAAATATCCAGTGTTAAATTTTCAGCTCGTATCAACTGACGATGTCAAAGATCCATACAGCATCGCCAGCAACTTTGAAAGTATGCATCAAGGCGACCAGTACATTGCGGATTTTCTGGACGAGCTGGACGACCTAGACGAACGTACCGTTGTGTTGTGGTTTGGTGATCATGCGGCCGGAGTTTTGGATAAATATATTAAATCCAACATCAAAGAAGAGCGCGATTTGGCACATTTAACACCATACTTCATCTATACAAACTTTGAATTACCTCAGGCCCCAGATGCTGAGTCTGCCACCAAAACGAACAAAAAACTAGGGTTTGATTTTGATCAAACTTCCGGCATTGACTTACCAACAACCTCACCAAATTGCCTATCGAATACCATGCTGAATTTACTAAATGCCAAGAAGTCCGCTTTATACTATATGCTTGATCGAGTTTGCGCAGAGACTCCAATTTTAGCCAGATCATATTTAAATGGTGATGAACCAGAAAAAACTAAGGCCTTAACTGATTATGAGCTTTTCAGCTACGATATTCTTGTTGGGAAGAATTATAGCGGAGCAAAGTAGACTTTGAGGTTTTGTGATAGTACACGTGCGCACTACTAGTCTTTATCATATTGATTTCTTGAATTCCAACCTTTTTACTCTAAAAGTTACAGTTTAGAGGTAAGGCGGATAGGTTGTGTACTTATTTTTTACAACACTTTTTTACTAAATCTGTATTTTTAACAACATTGTTCTCTATAATTTGTTAAAGATGAGTATTAAATTATATGTCTAATTCGTAAATTTTACAACATTTTTTGACAAGATTCATATTTTTCACAACAGAACAGTTGACAGCATAAACTGCCACTTCGTCATAGCGCTAATCTACGATAATGATAACTTAGCCAACTCACATAAACGTCGAGGTCCTTTAAAAGTCGAACTAGGTCTAGTTGCGTCTAGTCGCCTCTCCAACCTACTAGCTTTTAGGGAATAGTGGCGTCTCCGGTGGAGTGATTTCGGTTTGCGAGAACACCTCTGCAATGCGTTCTGCCGTGGCCGGTAAAAAGGGCGCAAGCAACCTACTTATCAGCTGCAAATTGCCGATTAACTTCCCTAATGACTGATTAAGCTTCTCAAGCTTACCCTGCTTAGCTAGCTCCCACGGTTTAGTTTCATCGATAAACTTATTGAGGTATTGAATTTTATCCCAAACTAGATCAAAGGCTTTAGAAAATTCAAAATTCTGCATCAATGCTGCATACTCGTCGGTTAACGCTTGATCCACTTCATAATTTGCTCCAGCCTGGACTCCTAACTGATTTTTACGGCAAAGGGTTGCGACACGCTGTACTAAATTGCCAAGATCATTTGCTAGCTCATTGTTGTACGCATTATCATATTTTTCCCAGGTAAAATCGGCATCGGCAAAAGTATCGACGTGGCGCAAGAAATAATACCGAAAAGCCTCGACACCATATTTATGAATTACCTCCATGGGGTCAATGACATTGCCTAAGCTCTTGCTCATCTTTTGCCCGTTCGCTAATACATAGCCATGCACTACCAAATTCTGCGGTAATTCTAGTCCCAGTCCTAGAAGAATTGCCGGCCAAGTAATCGCATGAAAGCGCAGGATATCCTTGCCGACAAACTGTACGGTGGCTGGCCAATCATCCGAAATGTCCTGATCCGGATAGCCCAGAACAGTAATATAATTACTAAGCGCATCTAGCCAGACATACATCACCTGAGAGTCATCTCCTGGTACCGGTATGCCCCAACTGAGCTGCTCACGCGGACGAGAGATCGAAACATCTGGAGCGTTAGCAAGTAATTTGAGCAGCTCCTTCTTACGGAAAGTTGGCAGAATCCGCATCCGATCTCGCTCGATCAACTCACGAATCTGTTCCTTAAAATTACTGATGCGTAAATAATAATTTTTTTCGGCGAGGCGAATATATGGTTTTTGATGATCGGGGCAGACCCCTTGGTTTTCGTCATATTCACTCTGAGTAACGTAGCCTTCACAGCCCTCACAATACCAGCCATCATACTCGGCCGTATAAATATGCGGAGTTAGCCGACGCCAAATTTCTTGACAACGCGCAATATGCTCTTTACTAGACGTTCGAATAAAATCGGTATAGCTAATCTCCAGTTCTTCAATAAATTTTCGAAATTGTTGAGAATTTTCCTCAACATACTCTGTAACTGGGACACCCAAATTTTTAGCTTTTTGGAAGATCTTATTGCCATGCTCGTCCGTACCGGCCTGCAGGCGCACCTCATCGCCTCGCTGGCGACAAAAGCGCGCAAAAACATCCGCCAACAGATAATCTAGCGCGTGTCCAATATGCGGTGCGCCATTAACGTAGGGGATAGCTGTGGCAATATATTTCTTTGACATACTCTGATTATAGCGCATTTACTATCAGATAGCAACTAAAAGCGCCGCCTAACTCCTTAACTATGCCGGAGGATAGCTTATTTCTATAAGTATCCCCCGCCAATAATTATCTGTCATTTTAGCTACAGATTCTAGTGTAACCAAGATCATAAAGTCCCCATTTTCGGCTATAACTTTACGTTGCTCCAACTACGGTTCCAGAATAACAAAGATCCTCAGCGAATCGCTGAGGATCTTCTAGTCTATAATAGCATTATTTACTCTGGCAAACGTAGCCCATATCCTGATAAGCTGTTTGAATAGCTTCTTCGCTCAGGTCGGGCTGACCTTCCTCATCGGCTGGTACAGCAAAGGTTGCCGCGTTGGTGACACTGATAGCATCAGCTTCGGCATCAATAACGTGCGAAACGCTCAAGCCGTCACGGAAGGAAGCTGCAGTGAAGGCAGTATCGACAGCAGCTGGATTATTTAAAGCAGTTTCCGCAGCGAGATCATCAGCAAAAGTCAATGTGGTTTGCAAGGAAATGGTCGATAAACCATCGTCAACATATTTAGCTGTTAGCAGTTGCGAACCACTTACTGCGGTTGGATTGGTGGCAAGTAAGTTGTCTCCTTCAAGTGTACGTGAACATTCCAAGGTTAATTCAGTAGGTTCAGTTGGTGCCGGATTAGGATTATTACTATTGGTAGGCTTCTCATTGAGTTTACCAATATAGAGCATGGCGAGAATAATTGTGCTTACCGCAAATAAAGCCGCTAGCCCACCGAAAATTATAGTCATGATGTTACTAGGTTTACCACCACCAACTTTTTTGGATGGAGCTACTGGCTGTGGGGCCATCTCCTGACCCATATTGGCTGGTTGGCCAAATGGATTATATGGTGTAAAACCAGCAGGCGCAGGTTGTGCAGGCTCCATCGGATTTGTTGCAGATGCAGGTTGCATATCTGGACCAGCGGGAGCTAAGTTGGCTGCTGGCATAGCTGGATCCATTGGGGCAGGACCAGGCATAAAAGGATTCGGATTTGCTGGGGCAGGCGCGGTAGAAGCATTAGCCATTTCAAGAGGACTCATCGCCATAGGATTAGGTTGAGCTTCCGGTGCGGGCGTCGCCATCACGGCTTCCGCCATGGTAGCTTCCATCATTGGCGCGGGGGCAGGATTCATGCTAGGATTTGCGGCCAAATCCATGTTCGGCATTGGCTGGACCATATTATTAGTTGGCATGCCTGGCATCATTGGGTTATTGGGCTCAGCAGGCGCAGACATGACGCTACCAATTGATCCTGGTAATGGCGCAGATGGCTGAATGGGAGCTTCCTCCGCTGCTGGAGCAGTTAACTCTGCGGTAGGATTTTCAGTCAAATTAGGCATACTCATGCCACTTTCCATCGCTCGTCCAGCCGCAGTCAAATTATCCAACGCTGCTGCAAGATTTTCTGCATTAACATCTGAAGCAGGTGGCATTCCTGGCTGCGTGCTGAGTGGGTTGTTATTTTCCTCTGGTTTCATATTTTATTTTTGCCTCCCTTTTGATTCCTTGTTTAAGTTAATCCTATCATTCTCTTTATTTTAGCTTAAATATTATCGTTTAGCAATAGTTAAAGTCGGATTTTGGCAGCTTACATCTATTTTTGTTGTATTTTTTACAACATTTCAAGCGTTACCTATTGACTTTTTTCCTAGGGTGTGCTATAATGAAAATATAGGCAGATTTATTTAATAATATGTCATCAATACTCAGATTTTCATGATTTGGCCACCTCTGCTTTAGCTTGCAGTGCTAAGTCAAGGATTTTGTCAGCTATGTCAACACTGCACGCGTGGTGCATTTGCCGTAACTGCTCTAGCGGAACCCACTCGGCCAACTTAGCATATTCTTGCTCGTCAGTATCGAAGCCCGCATCTGATAATTCTCCGCCCACAATCTCCACCAAATAGAACACCAGCAAGGAGTGGTGATCAGTGTTGCTCTTAGGGTGATGAAAGAGACTAGTCTCAAGGTGCAATAATCTCAGTGGTTCAACTTCAAAACCGGTTTCTTCCTTAAATTCCCTTTTCAGAGTTTGGACCGTATCCTCTCCCAACTGAAAAGTCCCTCCTGGCCAATCATAGCCGTCGAACTGCGGAGAAATCAGCGCCTCGCCATTATTAATCGCAATTCCATAAACGTGAATGGAAGGTCGCAGGTCAGTTACGGGAACTTCATACTGTTTACCATAATAATCCGTAGTAATGATTTTCTTCATTTAGCCTCTCTTCATTTTCAATATCTTAATAATAGCAGTGCTACACTCTATTATATATGAGTGATTTGATTTGCGATACAATGGTGATAAGTATTTAGTTTTCATAGAAAATAGGAGGTCAGATTATATGCGTCGAATTGCTACGGAAAGCTCAATATTCAACCTGCAAAAACGGGGCAGGCGCTTCATCTCGGCATGATAGTGCGTAGTTGAACTAATGATAAATTATAATGACCATTATGAATGATTTAGAAAAATATCTGCAAACAATTACTAACGAAGAACACCAAATGCGCCTACTGCGAACAAAGAAACCACCATTTTTACGTGCTGATAGTGCTGAAGATAAAGTATTTTGCCCATTAAATCCTAGAATTAAGACCTTAGAATTATCCCCACTAGTTGTATCAATAGTACTAGATATATAATTACTACCATTACCAACACTGTTGAAAGCACCGTCGGTTAGATAGAGGTCGCCTCCTCTTAACAATACCCCTGACACATCCATATGCGAACACTAGAAAACTCCTATAATACCAGTATTTTCTGCTGCTATGCTTTGTATCAAAATTAAATGCATGGCATGGTCGGGATTACCAGGAACTTCGATTTTGCTGCGCAAATCTCAGCGGCAGGGCGTCGGTTCGGAAAATCTTCAGTAAACTGAAGATTTGTCACTCACACTCCTACTGCCTACGAACTAACGTTCTCACCTGGAGTATCCATAAACCATCCCCGCAAAAATAACAAAAGTTATTTTTACAGGGATGGTCGGGATTACCAGGTTCGAACTGGCGACCTCACGTCCCCCAGACGTGCGCGCTACCACTGCGCCAAATCCCGCAATTTACTCTCTTATCATAACACACTTAGTGGATTTATATCTTATTTTCTTGGATATATTTAATCGCATCCTGCAAAGCCTCATAATCGGCCTGATTGATTTCGCTTTTAGCAGGCAACTGATCCAGGGCAAACCATTCTACAGCGACAACTTCTGTTGGGTCTGGATTAATTGTACCCAGATATTCCGTCACTAAATAAAAAGGTGTAACGGCGTAGACTTCATCACCATTAGGGTAAAAGAAATGACCACCTTCGCCAGCATAAACACCAAGAAGCCGAGACTTAGTAATGTCAATGCCAAGTTCTTCGCGCACCTCGCGCTTTAAAGTATCTTCTGGCTTCTCACCAAACTCCATACTGCCGCCATGTGCCGCCCATTTATGATTATCCGTTCTAAGCTGTAGGCCAATTTTACCATTACAATAAAGAAAACAACCTGACGCTGGCATGAAAATTGGTGCATGTCCGACAATTTTGCGCATATCCATTGTATAACTCATCGTTCATCCTCATCATCAACCTTCCCAGAGTATGATTCCAAAAATATTGCTCGGCTGGGAATTAGTTTACTTCTTTAATTATAGCAAAATTAGCTCATTCGTCAAATGAATCCCGCAGACGAATCAACATCCCCGGGGCAGAACCTCGGGGAATTAAACCCGGACAGAGATTAAAACGCCCCACCAGCATCAAAGCCAGCAGGACGTCAATTCCAGAAATGGTTGTAATACTTTAGTTATAGCTAGTGCCCCAGAGTGATAGTATTTTAACTAAACAGAGCTGGAATTTCGTCACTATTAATAACTTCAACTATGCGCGGATATTTTCCCTGCGCTTCCTCAAAGCAACTGTAGGCTTCTATTCGTTGCACGGTTACCTGCCGCTCAGGCAAGAAATCAAAGGCCAACTCACGAGGATCATTGATGGCATAATCAACCATTCCCTGCCAGGTTTCAGACAACCGTTCTTTAAAAATTGGCTCAAAGCCTTGCCTCTGAATATGATGCACCTCCACCAAATAATCCGCCGCCACTTCCGGACGCCGTTTCACGAATTCCTGGTGCAGAGCTTCCGTGAGCAGCAGTTTGATTAATGTTACCGGACGGTCCAGCCCCAAAATCGGCAAGAACCCAAGCAGTTTTTCCAGTTTTTCGATGTCGCAATAGAGAGCCTCCAGCACCACGAATTTACGCGCTCGCAGTGCATCCCGGATCGCAATCACGAATTCATAAGCAAAGCGCTCCTGATTTTTCTGGTCTAATCCAGTAAAAAACCACTCGGCTGATAATTTTTCTTTTTTGATGTAGCACCGCAGCATCTGATCGTTTGATAACAAAATTTTGTTGCCGTATGGCGTCTGATTAAATATTTTCTCCGCCAAAGTAGTCTTGCCGCTGCAGCTTGGTCCACAAATTATAACCATTCCATTTTGAATTTTCAATGTTCGTTTCATCTTCCCCTCCTGATTGAAATTATTTTACAAGTATTATATCACTTATTTTATATAAATACAATTACTTTTCAATATATTCGATACTATTCTGAGTTCGCCAATCAGCTAGGCTAATGGGATCATATTTAAAATCGATCTTAAAGTGATTATTGTGGTCAATTACCAGAGTCATACATTGCCATTCATCGCCACAGCTAGCGCAGTATTCCCTGAAATTAAACAACAAATCTTGTAGCTCTAAGTATTTTTCTTCTTCGAGAGTGCCATCGTACTCATCCGAACTAACCAATGCATTCATATAATTCTGCTGGTTTTGTGGGTCATTAAAGAACAATTCCATAAATTCATGATTTTGATCGCCGTCCTCATTTGTATATTTTTGCACCAATAGGCCAATTGTAATTCGTTTAAATTCTCTATTATTAAGGCAAGCGACCGCCGCCTGTCCGATCTGATTAATTTTTTGGTCCATAACTGCTTTATCTTCTTTCATTTTTCTTCCTCTTATTGCCAATTAACTACCCGCACCAAGAATCATTCATCAAACTCTATCATATTAATATAGCGGCTAATCTTTTAAAATAAATATTGTGGTCAGGGTGATCGGATTTGATAAATCCAGTTTGCGAGCGAAAAGCTAATTTATTAGCTTTTTTGAGTAAACGCAGATTTAACTGACAAATCGGAACAATTTGACAGAACCGACGACCGCTTATTTAATTTGCATTTGTTGGTCAGGGTGATGAGACTTGAACTCACGACCTCGCAGTCCCGAACCGCGCGCGCTACCAACTGCGCCACACCCTGCCCCAGTCTTATCTTAACATAGATAGGAATATAATGCTACACGAATATCCGTCACGAGGTCTTGTCGCATAATTCCAACTAAAAGCGTCTACTCCTCCTGGTCTGCTTTT
>CANOGH010000014.1 GCA_947565505.1 uncultured Candidatus Saccharibacteria bacterium
ATTGGTTCGGCTACTCGCTGCGTTGTATCACCAATTAATTTTACCCGTAGCGGCTACATAGCATTACATCTCGGTAATCTGCGAGCCACTGGGCAAGATACTAATACCTGGTCTCAAATTGCATCTCTCAACATCTACGAAGCTTATAACCTGAATTTTACAAACATCATCGTTTTTTGTGCCTTGATTAACCCCGATTGGGGAGGCCTCTCGATCCGTTGCCTGACAATTTAATTACCCGTAGCGGGAATCTTAATTTTGACACTAATGCTTTCAGAGATATCGGCAATGCCGGAGATCATTGGAGTGGCAACTCTTATGTTAATATTGATTACGCATATAATTTTAACTTCAACGGCATCAACGCTTATCCATCCCATTATCACGTCCGTTGGTATGGCTTGTCCATACGTTGCCTTACATATTAATTACCCGTAGCGGACACGCCGACTCTACTGTCGGAACGTTAAGACATATTGGTAACGCTAGCGACTGCCGATCGAGCACTACGCACAGTAATATACAATTCGCCTACTATCTTCTAATCACTGATGCGATTACTGCGCCGTCTAACGCCGATGCCCGCTCGTATGGCTTCGCAATACGCTGCATTGGCTACTAATTTTACCCGTAGCGGCTCTGCCAGTCTGTCTCCCGGTAATCTGCGTGCTGTGGGCGGACATTTGAATTACTGGCTCAAAACTCCCTATCTCAATCTAGCAAACGCTTACCGTTTGCATCTTAATCTAGAGGATTTATATGTGAACCATGATTATCCTCGTTTCTACGGTTTCTCTCTCCGCTGTCTTTCCTCTCTGCCTCGTCCGTCTGATAGGGGGAGGAAGTAGGGTAAAATTAAACTACCCTAATACAGCGCTCAGCTTTACACACTTCCACCTTTAAAACGCCATCCAAACGTTCATATTCTCCTTCAGCTTGCAATTCTATCTGAGCTGGCATGTCAAACTCCAAAAGGCTCGCCTCGACTTCTTTAACTTTGACTTTACCAAATATTCCTTTTAACATAAATTTACATAACCTCCAAAAACTTCGCAGCCTACCAGTCGCTTGACCAAAAACCGCCCTCGACAAATACCATTCCCCGCCATGCAGGATTTTTGCCATCGTTGGACTATTAATTGCCATAAAATCCGTAGTTTTAAGATCCAATTCTTCCCCATTTAACCGGCACTTTGGCAAAAATCCGCGTCGCCTATTCCGAAAATACCATTTCGCCAACACCGCCAACGAATAGACTGTACCTTTCTTGCCAGTCAATAATTTGCGCCGCACTTCCTCATCGTCAAACACCTCCGTCGACTCCGCAAACAGCCCAGCCGTCACATAACATGGCGCATAACGCCAATGCTGATCATTTACCTTGATTTCTAACGGCCAAATCGCTTTCGTTGCTCCTGCACCGTAGCTATCCACCAAATCCGTCAAATCCCTATGCTGACCTTGATTCACCATCCGGTTAATATCATTAAAATTCCCATACCCCATTACGCCCAAACACACATTCTTCTGTGACAGCATAATCCCATTCATCGCCATAGCCACAGTACCATCACCACCTGCCACTATCACTAGATCATCATCATTCACTAAACGAGCTAAATCCCGTGCGTTCTCGTGCATCCGCTTCGCTTTCACCTCAAACTTCCCCACCATAAAACCACGCACCTGACGCAACTTCGCCAAGACCTCTTCCTGTATCAATCCGTGATGCGACGATCGCGGATTATACACCACCAAAATTTTTTTCATGCCACCCTACATGCCCTTCAAACTGTCTCCGAGTCCACCCGGGATCAACCACTCCATAATAATCGCCATCACTGCCCACACAGCCAAACCTACCATAATCTCAAACAAACGCCGCTTCGCCACCACTACCTGCTGCTCGTTATCACGCGCTGTCAAGTATAATATTCCAGCGATCACCACGCCAATTGTTGCTGCAGCACCGAGCCCATAAACCAAAATTCGCACCACCAACCTTACGTAATCCATAATCACATCGCCCTTCTCGTCCACATCTACACAACCGCCACCCAAAATACTAGTCGAGACTTGACCCTTACCACACTCTGCAGCCAACACAGGTTGCCCAGCAAACCCGGTCACACCAAAAAACGCACTAACCGCTATCACCAATCCCAAAACTTTTTTCAATAAATCCTTCATCACCGTCCTACTTTAAATACTCGTGCAATTTCTTCGTATCTTTATGCTTGCGCAACTTCGACAACGCCTTCGCTTCAATCTGTCGAATACGTTCCCTCGTCACTGAAAATTCATTTCCTACTTCCTCCAGCGTATGTGGTCTTCCGCCGCCAATACCAAATCGCAACTTGATAATTTTCTGCTCTCTTTCAGACAAAGTACTCAAAATCACCGCAATCTGTTCCTTCAGAATTTGGTTCGCAGTCGCATCCTCCGGCGAGTCGCGCTCCGAATCCTCAATGAAGTCTCCCAGTACCGACTCCTCATCGTCACCGTCTCTGCCTACGCTGGCATCCAGCGAAGCAATATCCTGCTTAATCCGCATCACATTCTCAATCTTATCTACTTCCATGTTCATAGCGGCAGCAATTTCTTCATTGGACGGCTCACGATTCAATTCTTGCGTTAATCTTCGCGTGGTCCGGAGAACCTTATTAATCGTTTCCACCATATGCACCGGAATCCTAATCGTTCTCGCTTGATCAGCAATCGCACGAGTCACCGCTTGGCGAATCCACCATGTCGCATAAGTTGAAAACTTAAATCCTTTATCCGGATCAAACTTCTCCACTGCCCGGAGCAAACCGGTATTTCCCTCTTGAATCAAATCCAAAAAATCCAAACCCCGACCACTATAACGCTTCGCAATCGACACCACCAATCGCATATTCGCTTCCGCCAGCTTATCCTTAGCCTCTTTATCCCCTTTAACTGCCCGATTTGCCAGCTCCAGCTCTTCTTCTTGGCTCAACAGCGGAATTTTACCAATCTCGCGCAAATACATCCTCACCGAATCATCAGCAAAAGCATCCACCCCTTCAGTGGACATCACCAAATCTTCATCACTCAGCTCCTCTTCCTCAGACAAATCGTCCGCCTCAGGCTCCCCCAAATCCAACATGATGTTTTTATTTGTCAAAATATCCTCTTCTTGCGCTTCCATTCTACTAATTATACTAAACCTCCGCTAAAAATCAACCATAAAAAATGGCCGGGGTCTAGCATTTTTGCTTCTCCCGGCCTTCTCACGATTTTTTAAGCTCTATCCAAGCGTCTCTTTTTCCTTTTCATCTTTCTCTGTAATTCTCCTGTTGATAATGCGGTATAATCTGGACATCGGCCATATCAAAACGCCCATTATAGCATAATATGCCAACCAGACTTTCCACTCTGTAAAATCACTTGCAACCTCCATCATAGTCAAAAGACACGGAAAACAGAGCAATGCCAACATAGGTACAAAACCTACCTGCCAACTGCCAGCAGTCGAATGTGCTAAATGATACTCTAGCCCATCTGGAAAAGCTACTAGACACGCTGCTCCCAAGATCGCTGCTACAATTAAAGTTAAACCAAAAATCAACATATTGATTCCCCCTTTTCTTGATTTTTCCTAAAAAATCGCCACTAAACTTCTAAAGATTTCCAGCTTGCATCATCGCCTCCTTATTTTTTTGATTTTTGTACGATTCACCGATGTTCTCGACATCTATTAACCATCAAAAAATTGGGCTCTTAGCAATCTGCTAAATCCTTATACTTTCATTGTAGCACACATTAGCCAAAAAGTCAATAGCATTTTCACCCCAGTCAAATCTCTTATCCTTGTTTCTTTAACTCCATAATTTTCCGCAAGATAACCTTCATCTCTTCTTCATCTTCTTTTTCCTCTGCCTCTGCCAATTTTTCCGTTAAAATTTCCACCTCTCGCCAATTTTTTTCCGTCTGATAACGTGCTTTTAACTCTTTCGCTTCCTTCTCTAACGCCAACCTGTCCCAACCCTGATAACGTGTCTCAAAAATCATCTCTAATTCCGCTGTTTCAGCTTCATCTGTCGGCAACTCCACGTCACGCAAATTTTCTATCTTACCACAAAACGCAATCGCCTGTAAATTGCTCAAACAACCCCTCAACGCATCCGAACTCGCCTCCGTATTTATCTTCTTGTATCTCTTGACTCCTTCCCCAGAAATTTTCTTCGCCCTGAGGTCTTCTACTGTACACTCTAATCGTTTCGCAACATTTTTTTCATAATGCGAGCGCTCCACTGCATCCGCCACATTCTTCAATAATCGCATCGCTGCATCAGAATACTCTTTCTTCCCTACGCCGGTAGTTAAATCGTAGTTTTCCTCATACCGATCGAGCAACCACTCTACTGCTGGACGATTCGCCTTTACCGCCTCCTGCCACAAGGTTTCGTCCTTCTGGATCAGCTCATCAGGATCTTTTGCCCCATGATAATCAGAGATCACCGATAAATTAATTCCTAAATCTCCTGCCAGAATAATCGCCCGCTCAGTAGCCTTCACTCCAGCCGCATCACCATCATACGCCAACCGAATATCATTGGTTAACCTTGACAAATTTTTCAAATGTAGCTCCGTCATTGCAGTGCCACTGGTTGCTACGGCCTCCTTCACCTTTGCCTGATGCGAAGAAATCACATCCATGTTCCCCTCCACAATCACCACAAAACCATTCTGTCGAATCGCCTCTTTCGCCTGAGCAAGACCAAAAATAAATTTACTTTTATTAAACAACAAAGTTTCCTGCGTATTCAGATATTTTGGCTCCGACTTGTCTAGCACCCGCGCCGTATAACCAATCACTCCATTCACATCAATAAACGGCACCATCATTCTCCCCCTAAACATATCCCCGCCAAACCGATTCAGTAGTCCCGCCGCCTCAAGATCAGCTTTCTTATAACCGCGCTTCTCTAAAAATTGCAACAGAGCTTTTCCCGTATTCGGTGAATACCCAATACGAAATTCTGCCACAGTCGCCTCAATCATGTGCCGCTTATCTGCCACATATTCCTGAACTTTTGGCATTTTTGTCAAACAAAATTGATAATACTTGCAAGACAATTCCAACACTTCTTTTAGTCGACGTTTCTGCTCAGCAATTTTCTTATCTCCCCCATTGTATTTCACCAACTCCACGCCCGCCTGGGCCGCTAATTTCTCCATCGCCTCCCGAAAAGTCACCCCTTCCACTT
Organism: uncultured Candidatus Saccharibacteria bacterium; assembly: GCA_947565505.1. GTDB lineage: Bacteria > Patescibacteriota > Saccharimonadia > Saccharimonadales > Saccharimonadaceae > Nanosyncoccus. The sequence goes on from CANOGH010000014.1 coordinate 5,235, forward strand.
CCATAATAAACGCAAAAATGTCTCCCCCTTTATTTGATGAAAAGTCGTGCCAAATCCCCTTCTCCGGTGACACCATAAAAGACGGGGTCTTATCCACTCCCCATGGCGAACGCCCCTTAAAATTGCGCCCTGCACGCTTTAACTCGATATATTGGCCAATCACATCTTCCACCGGTAGACGCGACCGAATCTCCTCCTTTGCGTCGTCCATACCTAACATTATATCAGATTATCTGCCCCACCGCATCAAAACCACTCAAAAATTACATTTTTCTGAACGTAACCAGCATTTCTTCCTCAAGGCAAAAATCTATGCTACAATTAAAACATGGATAATCTTGAATATCTTAATCAAATCTCCCAATCTGTTCGCCCAACCAAACCGGCCGCTAATTCTCAGATGAAAAAGATCATCATCTTAGGAATTATTGCTCTCTTTCTAGCAATCGCCGTTTTCGCCTTTACCGCTATCTTCAGTGGCGGCCGTAAGACTCCTTACGATTACGCCATTCAGCTCGACCTCCGAATGCAAAACCTAAGTAATACTCTTCAGACCTACAATCCCATGATTAAGTCTTCCCAGCTTCGCTCGCTCGGCGCCTCCCTCTCCTCTACACTCAATAATTCTTCCACCCAAATTGCTAACTACTTTACCGAACTCGACCTCGAAGACGAAGAGCGCACCCCTAGCCCCAGCATCCAAGACGAAGAAACTCTTATCAGCGATAATTTAAACGCCACCCTATATAACGCTCAGCTCAATGGCCTCCTTGATCGCACCTACCTCAATCAAATCACCCTGCAAATTTCCCTACTGCTTTCCCTTGAAACCCAAATCTCCAGCAAAACTAACGATGAAGAATTACTCTATATTATCTCACTTTCCACTTCCAATCTTGAAGTCATCTTAAATAATTTCAATAATTTTTCTGACCGTTCCAGCTAAACCTGGACCCCACCTTGCCTACATTCGCAGAATTTGCTATAATATATACTATGACAAAGAAAACCGACACTGATAGTTTATTTGATGCTTTTAAGAAAAGTTCCTTCCTGAAAGAATTTGGTGAATTTATTAACCGAGGCAATGTTGTCGAGCTCACAATTGGTGTAGCAGTTGGTGGTGCTTTTACAACCATTATTAAATCCCTTGTTGACGATATTATCATGCCAATCAGTAGCCTACTAGCTGGCGGTCTAGATTTTAGTACACTCGCCATAGATGTCCCTAATGCTTTTGGCGCTGACTCCACCGCGCACATCGCCTACGGTAACTTCCTACAAAACGTAGTTAACTTTCTGATCATTGCCTTCGTAGTCTTCGTGATTGTAAAATTCCTTAATGGCCTCAATCGCAAAGCAGAAGCCAAAGCTGCCGCTGAGGAAAAAGCTACCGCAACAGCAAAATCCAAAGAGGACAAAACAAAAACTTCTAAAAAGTCCGCTTAAATTTCCGACCTCACCTCTTCTAGGACCTTCCTGTCCTGTGTTCGCACTTCCATCACCGTTAGAGCTTCCGCCGACTTCCCACGTGCAAACAAGCATAAAACCATAAACCCGATTAAAAACGATGATTCAAAAATCAACATTCCACTCCTCAACCATGCCCTTTCCGCCACAAACGCCAACGCGTACACCATACCCATAGTCACGTACAGCACCGCAGCCCACCAAGTCTTTCTCCCCACTCTTCCTGAAATCACCCAGAAAAACGCCGTCACAATCATCATACTGAACATAATCCGCGAACAATATTCATGAACAATACTTACCGGCCCCGGTTCACCCTGATAGATATTATCAAACCGACCAATCGGGCAAATCGATAGCCCCAGCAATGTCACAATCATCACTACCACTACCGCATAATAAATCTTCCACATTTTCCAAGTTCTACCTAAAGACCACAAGTAGCGCGTCATTAACACCGCCACAATCACATTGCCAACCCCAAACATCAGCGAACTCCACGCCTCTAAACCCACATAACGACTGATTGAATAATTCAAATGAAATCCGTGACCATTAATACTATTCGCCACGATCGCAATCAGTGCAGTGCTCATAAAAACCGTCAGCGCATTCACCATACTTTCACGTTTAACTCTAGTCATCCGTCATTCGCTCCGTCAAGTTATAACTCAAGCGCACTAAATCATCTAATTCCTCCTGTTCCAACTGACCAGATAGTACAATTTCAATTCCACCTTTACCAAAATATCTGCTCTGCATCACTGATTCATACTTCTCCTGCAGGATCTTACCCAAAGTTTCATCCGAACGCACCTCAATAGTCTTCTGATTATCCACCAAAAACGCCTTGCCATTTTCCGCCAAGTATAAAACGTCTTTCACTGCGTCAGAATCAGCCTTCTGACGTTCCTTCCTCGTAAACTTTTCGATCCCACTAATCTTCTCAACCTCAATCATGTTTCCCGCTTTCACTTATAATTTATTGACTAGTTCAAAAAATCTTACCCCAAACAACAAACTTCATTTATTCCTTAGAGCAAAACTTCCTCTCTATTATCGCAAATCACGCCCTAATTATCAAGCACAAATCTCAAGAAAACCAAAAAAACATCACCCTCCTGAACTATTTTTTTACCCTGTACTCAAAAATTATAAGCCGAGTCTATAACCCGGCTTAACCATGTACTCACCCCATTTCCTCTTTCACAATTCTTCGCTTTTACTAGCGCATCAAAGCTTACACCAAACACCCCACAGCCAGAGCCTTAATGCAAACCGCATAACGCAGCAACTTCCGGATAATACGCCTCCAGTTCTTCTTTCAATGTAAAATAATGCCGTCTTTCTGGCAAATCTGCCCGCAAAGCATCCAATAAATAATCTTTGTACGCGCCAACCACATCTGCGTCCACCAACATCGACTCGGTATTATCCACTGCCTCACCTTTTAAACTTTCATCCGTGTAGAACTGAAATTTAATTAAACAACCTACCGGGTCATATTGAGGCGAGAATCTGACCAGCTCCGCAGCTGATTCGAGCCGAGCAAGCTGTACAAACAGACGAAAAGTCGGCCCATCAATTTTGCTCCATACATCAAGATCACGCATGACCGCCTTACAGAACATCGTCTTAAGCACACCCGCTCTAAGACAAGCTGTTACCATTTTTTCCGGATTCATAACACTTTCCTCCTTTTAAAGCATCGAATCGTGATTTCTTAGTTTTGTAAAGGTACTAAAATAATTAACATTTGGTATACAATTTGGAATAATAGATCCTAATTTTTTTTGCAACACCAAACCAGGCTCCACTCCCTGAGCAGTCCTTATCCCTATAGTAGCACATTTTCTATAAAAAATCAATACCTAAATTGCATTTTACTAAAGATCACGGTCTCATCGCACAAAAAATCTATTTCAACATTCCCTCATACCATTTCAGTTCTTCAATGCTGCCCAAAATATCATCCAAGGCCCGATGCTGCTCTCGCTTCAAAAACTTCTTCCCTCTAGCCCCCTCAAAATATACCTTCCAAGCGCTCACATCTAACATGCGATAGTGCAACTTTTCTGCCACCTTTGGCCATTCCTTGTCAATAAATTTTCGATCCTGATGAATTGAATTCCCCGCCAAAATCACCTCTTTACCAAAATTTTGTTCAATAAACTCCAATAACTCCTGCTCAACCTGCCCCCGCCTCTTTCCTGTACTATTCTGCGCTATCAAACCGTCCCGACTTTCCGAATTCTTATCCCAAAATTCTCCCACCATCCGCCGTTTCATCAAACTTTCTGGTACCTTCACTACGGCTGTCATTTCCGCCACTGGCGCTAAATCCCAATCTGTTGCAATTGCCGCCAGCTCCAAAATTCGATCCTGTTTTGGGTCTAGACCAGTCATTTCTAAATCTACCCATAATAATTTCGCCTTCTTGCTCATCTACATTTCCTCCGGCACCTGAATCCCCAGAATTGTTTCCAACCCCTGCTCCATTACCGTTACATAAGCCTTGACAATTAACCCGCGCTCTCCTTCGCGCTCGCTCCCTGCTACCTTCACTTTTTCGTAAAACCGCGAAAATTCTTGCGCCAATTCATACAAAAACGCACACACCTTGTAGGGCGCCACTTCCTTAATTGCACCATTCAACACTTCTGCCCATTGCGTCAATTTCTTACACAATTCCTTCTCTTCAACCTCAAGCCGATCAACTTCCTGTTTCACTGCTACCTTACTCAAAATTTTCTTCGCTCTCACCGTTGCATATAACAAATATACCCCTGAATTACCAGTCGTCGAAACCGATTCCGCTGGATCAAACACGATGTCTCCCCCCATCTTATATTTCAAAAAAGCATATTTAATTGCCGCAAGCGCAATCACTTCATTATTTACCAATTCCTTCACCATTTCCAAAACGTCAACCGCTTTCAAAAAGTTTCCCCTCCGGCTAGACATCTTCACACTCCCGGGCAGCTTCACCATGCCATGCGTCAAATGTCGCGTCCGTTCCACTAACTCTGGTGCATACTCTTTCACGCTCGCAAGCACCACCTTCATGTAATCAATAATTTCATTACCCGTAATAACAATTGAACGATCAAACCGATAATCATCCCACTTCGTAAAAATCAGACCCACATCCTTAGCTTCATAAGTCGGAATACCTTGCGCATTAATAAATACCCTAGTATGGAGTCCTATCTTCTCTCCCTGAAACACCACTGCGCCATCGCTTTTTTTATACACGACTCCGGTATGCTCACGCACTTCCTTTAATCCTCTCTGTGCCACTTTCGACTCTGGATAATACCGGTCAAATTTTACCCCAATTCTCGCATAAAACTCATCAAAATATGCATAGCTCAGCTCTCTACCACGCCAATAAACTCGCTGTACCACCCCCTCTTGCTCGCCACTTTCCGCAATCCGATATATTTCCTTATTTAAGGCAACGATTTTCGCCTTCGCCTGTTCATCATCCTCATACGCCCGAGTTCCCACCACATAACACTGCGCAATTCGTTCCACCGTTAATTCTCGCAAAAACCGCCCCATCTCTTCCTCTGGAACTAGAGTCAACCAGTCTTCACTCCTCTCTTTCACTTCACGAATACTTGATGCCGCGGCCAACTCGGTTAGTAAAGCATAAATCGTCTTGGCCACATGTAATCCTACATCTCCTCCAAAATTTACTCGTTTCACCCCTGCGCCAGCTAAACTCATCATCCGCGCAATACTGTCCCCCACTGCTGAGGTATATAAATGCCCCACATGCAAAACTTTAAACGGATTTGGGTCAGAAAACTCCGTCACAAAAACCTGACCTCGATAATCCTGCTTTACTATCTTAGCCAAATCATCCTCTGCTAGCTGCCTCACTTTCTCGATAAAATAACTATCACCTAACCTCAAATTCAGAAACCCTGGCGCTGCCACCTCCACAGTCATCTCGCTATCACTCTTTATCAGCTCCTCCTTGATCTCCTCTGCAATCTGCAACGGATTTTTATGCGCCACTTTTGCCAATTTTAGAGCCACATTGGTTGCATAATCTGCACCCGTATCAACAGGCGCCACCACCACCTCTGGTGTCACCTCCATCCCAAAAAGACTTTTTATCACTAACTGTAACTTCTCAACAATTCTCTCCATGATACCATTATAACACATTTCCCCCTTCTAGACACTATTTACGCTCAGATCTAGAACGGTAAGGTCTATTCTCCCACCCTAACTTCAATTGCCCCCATACCACCGTCAATCTCCAAGGAATTTTTACCATCACCATAACGCTCACCATCCTCGATGTTAGCACCATTAATTCTGACGGCGCCTATACCTTTACTAATCTCTATAGCATAATCTTCTTTATTGCCTAATAAGTTAACTTCCAGCCTCCCTACGCCCGCACTAATTTTGCTATTACCTTGCAAACTGCTAGTTACCGCTGTTCGACCAGCCCCCATATCAAGATCCAGGTTAGCCAATTGACCACCTAAAATTTCTAGTTCACCAGCGCCACTATTAATCTCCGTCTTATCTGTCGAAATCAATTTATTAACTCTCAATCTACCTGCCCCCACATCCAAAACTACCTGTTGCGCTGCGAGTTCTTCAATCTCTACTTTACCTGCACCAGAATTTAGCTCTACACGATTAAACTTCTTCTCTCTTGGTAAATACACTGTTAAATCATGATTACCATCCCAATTGAATAGATTATGGTCCTTCTCAACCACATGTAGCCTATCACCGTCTACCCAACTTTCAATATATCTATTATTGGTAGTAACCTTCATCGCATCACCCATAACCACTCTTAGATCTGCCACCGCCACGTCAATCTCAATCGCAGTAATTTTCTCAGCATCCAGCGCCACTTCGCCGCCTCCAACTAACTCGCTTTCATCTCGCGTTTGATCAATCTCCTCGCTCACAAACGCCCCCGAAATCCAACCAATCGTTGAAGCCATGAACATTACTCCAGAAATAATCGAAGCCATAATAATAAATGCAAAAGCAATTGCAAAATACTTAATGATTCTCTGCGCCGTATGCATTATTTAATCTCCACCCCACCAAAGACACACGCTGCGTCCACATAAATCACCTTTTTCTTCTCAGTAGTAGTTTTACTAACCTCTCGCTTATCGGAAACCCCGCCAAACATCGAGGTCGACCTTAGTTCCACTACCACATCCCTAGGCACATAAATCGTAACTCCACCAAATGTACTACTCGCCGTGATCACCGCTCCATCTTCAATCTTTGCACCGTATAGATCACATTTAATCCCGCCAAAAACCGCATCCAACTTACAACCGGAGAATTTCTCTCCTTCAAAAGTCAAATTTTGACCAGAAAACGTCGCCCAATATTCCTTTTGATCACTAGCTGACTTTCGTTCATGCTCGCCCTCAATTACACTCGCCTTACTTCCGCTAGCCCCGTGAAATATTACTGCCAGTCCGGCAATCACCAATCCTACTGGTACCACCATCTTCCATACCAACTCGAAATCTAGTATTCCTTGACACGCCAATAGTAAGCACACACCAAACAACACCCCAATCAAATTAGGGACCTTATTCTTGTCAATAAATAAATTAATAAAGCACGGCACAATAATAATCAGTGTCCACCACCCCGAAAAAAACACATCAATATCCGTGACACCCAAAATATTCAGTCCAAATACCACCCCCAACACTACTAATACCAACCCCCATAATAAATTACTCAACCTTTGCATGGCAATTCCTTTCTTTCCTACATTATATCACAGAAAAATCATCTCAATTACCAAAAAACCGTATTTATCTTTTCTAAGCACATTTTAGCCAATTCCCAACCAATCTTCATAAAACCCAAGCTATAAACCATAGCCCAAAATACCCCATCAAAATCAATCCGTCTTCATTCATACGGTATAAAACCATATTATCACATTTATGCTAAAAAATCAATAAGATATCCTCATCGCCGTCAAACACTCGCTACCACTTCCATTGCTCGTCTCTTAACCTCCTCGATTTTTCCTTTTGTGCCTTTTACCCGATATTCTAAGCTTTTCTCTGGAAACGCATCCACTACACTTAAAATATCTTCCGCCGCCTCCAACGATAATTCTTCAGTACGAGCATCGTCCAGTGACATCTGTTCATTTAGAATACGCAGCAAATCATCCGCAAACTTTCGTCGCTCCGCAACCAAAAGTTGTTCATTATATCCAACTCCATTCTTAGGAATCGCATGTTCTCGATTAAATTGATACGCCTCCCCGCGTGGAGTATTATTTCGTGCACTTTGTGCTTGTCTTAACCCCCAGGCCTGCTTCGCTAATTCATTCAAAATCATATAATTATTTCCCTTTATCACTCCAGGATCAATTATAAGCTCACTTTTGTCATATTCATCTAAAGGCAACATTTCCTCCCCATCATTTTTTGCTCCATCCACAATATTTACTACTGCCGATTTATCAATTTCCACTAGTTTTAATAATTCCGTCATGATCTGTGGAATATTTGCAGCCGTTAAATCAGCATGTAGCAAATCCGTCAAAGATGCTAGACCCATCCCATTCACCAACCGGTTAACATCTAAGCCGTTCAAAACCGTCGCCACCACCTGGGCTATATTTTCTCGATTATCTTCAGTATAGATATCCGGAAGTATAGTTACACAATAAAAGACTTCCGACACCTCCACCAACTTAGCATGAATCTGCTCCTCAAAAGCAAAAGCCTCCACCTCTAATAACTGATCTTTATATCCATCATAGTCTTGAGAAGATTCCACATAATGCATCTTATTATACGCGTACATTTCACCCAGCCTCTGGTGTTCACTGTTTATTTCGAGCCCAAAACGCTCAACAACTCGGTATTCACCGATTTGCTGATTCTGCCAAACATGCCAAGATTCGTGCATTACCGTTTTTATGATTTCCACACTAGTCGAATTTTTTCGCACCAGTATATCGCTACACCCCGAATCCATATTATATCTGCAACTGCCCAATGTTCCAGGTTCTAACTCCTCCGAAAATGCTGCCTCACCAATTCGCCCCCTCCGACGCAAACCTAAAATGTCGCTCGCATACTTTACAGCATCTTGCAAACCTTTCTCCTTGTCCTCTTCCAAAGTACACAACAAATTATAAAATTCAGCCAGCTCTACTTTTTCCGCATACTCTCGCACCCTCTCGCTCACAGCATCATGATCCACCCTAGTAAAACACGCTTCCCCGAGTCGACTTTCTTCCTCCTCCGAATATCCTCCTTCAACAGCAGCCTTCTCCTCATTTTTCCCTTCTACTGACATGTCACTAATCGCGAGTGTCATTTTGCCCAAATTCTGCGCCTCATTCTGATTTATTTCTGCTGTCGAATCGTTCTCAATTAGATCCTCATCTAACTGTTTACGCCTCTCCGACTCCAGAGCCATTTCCCCTTCAACAAAAACTCCACTCAACTTTTCACTACTCACTCAAGCTCCCCACAAACTCTCCAAATAACGGATGCACATTTAATGGTCTACTCCTAAACTCTGGGTGCGCCTGCGTAGCTATAAAAAATCTGCAACTCGGACTCTCTACGAATTCCACCAATTTTCCGTCTGGTGAAGTTCCTGAAATCACCAAACCACCCTGTTCAATCTCCGGCAAAAACTTTTGGTTAACTTCATAACGATGTCGGTGCCGCTCAACTACATCTATGGCGCCATAAATTCCCGCTACTTTACTGCCCTTCTTCAGTTTTGCTGGATAGTCACCTAGCCGCATCGTTCCTCCAGTAGAACCCTTACCATCCTGACCATCCATCAAACAAATCACACGTTCTTCAGGTTTTGCGCCGAATTCTTCTGCGCCAGCGTCGCCCTTTCCAGATCGCCGCGCTGCTGCCACGCACGCCATCTGCATTCCTAAACAAATTCCCAAATACGGCTTATCATGCTCCAAAGCGTAGGTTGCAGCTTTAATCTTCCCCTCCGCTCCTCGCGCACCAAATCCTCCTGGCACCAATAGACCATCTACTCTTGCAAAATCTTCATCCGTCACCATTTCCGCATTTAGATACTCAATATCCACATTCACATGGTTCCATGCTCCAGCCGCTTTTAACGCTTCCGTCACACAAATATAAGCATCCTCATTCCCAACATACTTAGCCACTAAACCAACTTTAACTGTCTTCTCCCACTTCTTGCTTCTTAACTCCGAAAACTCTTGCCACTGAGCCATATTTGGCTCAGTGTCGGTACCGACAAATCGATTCAAAATTTGCAACACTCCCGATTTCAAAACGTTAAACGGCACGTCATACACACTCTCAATGTCTGGTAAATTCAGTACCGCCTCTCCTGGAATACCGGAAAACGCCGCAATCTTTTCACATATTGACCGCGGTGCTGACCTCTCAGTACGACAGACTACCACATCAGGAATAATCCCGAAACCCCGTAAATCCCTCAAGGCATTCTGCGCTGGCTTTGTCTTTAACTCTTTCGAAGTGTTAATCCACGGTACATATACCACATGCACGTAAAGACAATTCTCCCGCCCTACCCGATTCGCAAACAATCTGATCGCCTCAATAAAGCTTGGGCCCTCATAATCTCCTACTGTACCACCAATTTCTACAATATGAACATCCGACCCTTCACTAGCCTTTTCAATTTTCTCTTGCACCAAATCTGTAAAATGCGGAATCATCTGTACAGTTTTACCATGAAAGCCACCGCTACGCTCTCGCTCTATCAACTCCTGATAAAGTCCACCGGATAACACGCTAGAATACTTATTTGTCTCAAAATCCAAAAATCTTTCATAATGCCCTAAATCCAAATCAGTTTCCTTACCATCGTGCGTCACGAAACATTCACCATGCTCCACCGGGTTTAACAAGCCAGCATCCACATTCAAGTACGGATCACATTTCTGAATCGAGACCTTAAAGCCTTCCGCCTTCAAAATCACTCCCAACGAAGCTGCCGTAATCCCTTTACCTACTCCAGATAATACCCCACCAGTCACAAAAACGTATTTCGGCCAACCCTCCCGCTGCAATTTTCTATCTTTATCTGATTTTTTCATGACAATTACCTCCATGTACTTATCCTCATCATAGCACAGACCTTTTCTCTTGCCCACTCTAGTATTTTTTCCCGACCTTAGTCTAACAATTGACCAAAAATAAATCTTGTGATAATATTAAAACATTCCCCGTGCTAGGAAAAAATAAAAAAGGAGGAAAATAGCATGAGTAACTTAACAAAACCACCATTTAATGAAGACGGGCCAGTCATTGTCCCACCAGCCGCTTTCGACATTTACCGATCAAACGAATCATTGTACAGCAATTACTACAACGCTTCCAAAATTTGGTTTGATCACACAGACGACAACGGAATCTTACGTCTCTGCATCCGCGACATACTCAGGCAAAACTATTACAATAGCTGTGAGTACCACCAGATGTTTATTGACTATACCGAGTTATTACATAACGACAGGTTTTACGAAACGCTGAGCAGGTCAGAAAAGATTCGCAATGAATTTGTGGAAGAGGCTTATTACAACATCGAACATAGCCTCGTACCATTATCAAAAGACGATGCAGATACAGAGGATGGCCTCGCCGAACTTCTTGAATTACTTCTGATCCTTGAAAACGATTTTCATGTCAAAAATCTTGACATAGAAAGACTCTGGGCGTTTCATCCTGTCAACCAGCCCCACGATGCTCCGTTCGCACAGGCTTGGAATCAACTCAAATTCTGCGTCAATGGCATATGCCTACGAATCAAAAATACCAAAAGTATACCTCGCTTCTATACCGAAACCTGGAATCTCTTAAAAAATACGATTATCCAGTGTATCCAAATCTGCAATGAAAAATTAAAAAAACGTGGTAATGTCTACAGCGAACAATATCCCTATAATCCGAATTCCCAGCTCATCAGCGCTCCAAATACTGCCGAAGAGATGCTGGCTGAATTCTGTAAGAAGATCTACCACGGCTCCCGTATCGTCATAGACGCCATTTATTTTCTGGAAATAGAGCTACCCGCCAGTGTCGGCTATCTGCCATGGGGACAACTCCAGAAAATCCTGCCAGTACTGCCAATCGAAGACTATGCTTTCTACTGTCTCCAGCGCCACGTTGACGCAGCCCACGATGAAGAACTCCATGCGCTTGATCCTAAATTCTTACACTGGGCAATCGGACTGGCATATCGTGGACAAAACCTTGATGGCGGCAAAACCATCAATCGCTTAACACAGGTTCTCCCACCCATTACCATTAAATAAACTTTTGTTTGTTCTTTTTCACGATCTCATTACGGTGTAATGAGATCGTTATCTTCCGACTTCCTGGCCCAGCTAGGGGGTCGTTCTTTTATTGTTTTCAACATCAGCTCCGCCCATCACCCCGCAGCACTATTCAACATGGTAGAACTAAAAGAGTTGTCCAGAAATACTCAGATTTATTACCTCAGCAACAATCAATGTCTCCAAAGCAAGCTACGAAACATGAAACCCGGTTAAAGGATAAATCCAATTCCGTGCTCCTTACGAAGTCTGTCTCCACTAAAACCAGCTCCACGTCCTCTTATCAGACCAACCCACACCAAAAACATAACTCACTTCTAGCAGAGCCATAAATCTATGCTATCATACCATAAGCTATTTGTCAATAGTTTTACGCTAATCTTGTATATAATTCAAGAGAAAGTCCCCTTAGAAAACGCTATTGACAAAAATAGCAATCTGTGCTACAATGGAGACAGTTGTACTAGAAAAAGTACAAAGTAAGACACAAGGGGGATATTAAAATGGTACTAAATGCGAAAAACACCTACAACGAATGCGATCTTACGCCTCAGGAAATTAGAATTCTAAAGCAATGGATCACCGAGCAGACGAACAACAAGGATGGTAAAGTTATCCCATTCAGCGAATTCATTGAGCAAACCAAGTACGAAGAGCCAAGATGTCACTATGACATCAATAAAGAAAATATCATTCAGGGGCTCTGCGTCACTATTAAAGAACTCGGACGTTTCCCAACCACAGAGGAGATCAAACAATCCCAACATCTACCAGACTCTGCAACGGTATATAAGTATCTGGGTAATCTGGATCAAATCCAAAAGTTACCAGAGATACAGAGAGCCTGTACGGCAGTAGCGTTCGAAAATATCACTGCACCTAATCAGGAGAAACTGAATGCAGAGCTCATAGACCATAATAGAGCCTTGGAAGAGTTAAACCGGATGCACAATATCGGCTGTTATGATAATTCTGATTACTCGCACGTGAAACGTTACGAAGCGAAGGTTAAACAGCTTAAAAAGCAACTGAATAGATGCTGGAAAGAGCTCAAAAAGCAACCGATGCCCAAGATGCTAAAGAAAATGATCTCGCAGCCTGACATCGACATTAGGCTACTGCAAACATGCATCTCATCATGCCGCGAATCAAAAGGCATACAGGGTAAAATTAATATGATTCAACGCTTAGAAACTGAAATCACAAAATATAAGTACAGGATCGAGTTTTACAGAAACAGAATCAAAGAGCGCGAAATCGAAAAAATTATTAGAAATCTTCATTCGTAAAAGTGCCACCATTAAATCACGCTGGGCTTAAACTAGTTTAAGCCCCCCAAAGGGAGCCTGTACAGGCTCCCTTATTTTATTAATTAATTCCAGAAACTAAAATAATGTTTAATCATACCTGCAGACAACGTTACATCATAATATAATGCTAAAGCCAATTCAATAACAGACTGCATTATGTCACGACATGTTGCTAAAAAAAGTTTAATCACAGGCTGCAAATTATTAAACATTTTAATCCATAATCTTACCCCGCAAACTTCGTGTTACCCAGATTTTAATATTCGTCAAACACACTATGGAATTTTTACCACTAGCAAGAATTAAGAAATCCACCCGCTATTTTTGTTACCATTTGTATTTTTTTGGAGCGGATACAAGAGTTCCTAAAACTCTTCTATTGTCTCCTCAGCCTTATTTTCTTAAAAACCTCACATTAACTTCTAGTCAATCTATCTCTAACGTGCTATAATAAGAACCACTAGGAAGTGTGTCCGAGTGGTTTAAGGAGCACGCTTGGAAAGCGTGTGAGCGGGCAACCGTTCCGGAGGTTCGAATCCTCTCGCTTCCGCCATCCATAAAAAGAAGCCCTTTAGGGCTTGTTTTTATGGATTTCAACCAAGAGGGTACGAACCGGAGGTTCGTAGATGGTAGTTTCTGAGAGAAGCAAAAATGCTTGCATTTTTATTTCCGAAGAAACGCTCCATCGCCAGATTTTGCGCTAGCAAAAGATGGGATCCTCTCGCTTCCGCCAGGAAGTAAAATCATCGTGCCAAAGTCATAGTAATTTTACTTTTCTGCAAGAACGTTGAGAATTCACGCCTAGGTTCGTTATCGAGCACAGTAAGATGCGAAACTTTCCTTTCACTTCCAGCCTCCAAACATTTTTATAACTTAAATATTCGACATTTACAAAATAAAGTCAATTTCACACAAAGCAACAATCCACAAAAACCGCCTTTTATCATCCCGCCAACTCCTATGATAATAGCTTCATCCCGCAAAACACAACTCACTATAGCGCAGAAAACAAATCTCGCTCATAAAATTGGGCCCGGCATACTTAGTATGTCAGGCCCATAAAAAAGTACCTTTCTAGACCCACTTATGCACGTCTAGAATCCTGCAGAACAACCAACATAGAACCATCTCGTTTACCCATCTCTTTGAACAGCCATTCTAACCATGGCGTAGTAAGATCTCTCGCCATATCAGACTGAAACACCCTGAGCCTCTCATCTCGCCCCATCCTCAGAAAATGTCTCCTCGCAAACCGATAAGCCTCTTCCGGCTCCAGCATCATTGCCGTCCGTAAGACATCCTCCGATTTGACATAGATTATTTCAGAACTTAATCGGTCTTCCATCATTTTTATAACCGAAGTTAATGCGGGTGATGATAGCTTATCAAACGGCACTCCTTCATCAAATCCCCTTTTCGGCAGATAATCAACGTCCGCCAAAAAACCAACACACAAATCGTGGATACGACCAGGCTTACAACGACACACTTTTCTTAACTGTCTACTAAAGCTTCTGGTCACTTCATCCAAAAGTTGCTCGAGGTCCCATTCAACATCTTTTGCCGAATTTAACTGTGAGCGCTCGCATAACCCTAAATAGAGCTGTGTCTTCATTGCCAGCTTTCGACGCATCTCTGCGTCCTTATCTACATAACCATGACGACCGCTATCAATATACTTCAACAACGTCCTAGCGTGTTCGTCATCAAAATACGGCAAAAGCATCACGATCAACTGATTCCGCTGATCAATCGCCTGATTTTTTCTAAGTTTCCTCTTACAAAACCTTAGAATTTCAGCATAAACTTGCGGTTTAGCCAGATACTCATTCCATTCATCAGAGTTAACCGGTAATGATAACATCACATTACCTAATTGCAAACGATTCTCCATCTTTATCTCCCTTCAGGCATGATCACGTCTCTAAACTGGCTAAGTAACTCCTGCATTTTAGAATCTTCCTTGCCATAAATCCCCACTAACGTATTCAGCCAGCAATAAAAATCAATAACTTTATCATCCTTCGCTATCATTTCCAGCTCCAGATAATCATACGCTATCAAATGACGCCGCACTGTAACATATGGTTCTTGCCGAAGGTTTTTAAAAGCTTGTACCACCTTACAGAGATTCTTCGCAGAAATATACATCGTTCCCTTCGGTAAATTGTCCGATAAGTACGATAGCAGCTCGTACATCAAATTTAAATCCTGAATACGATCCGCATGCATCAAGAACTCCTCAAATTCACGTCGAAACTCGGCACCCTTTAAAATGCCTCCGCTGCATTCTGACAAATTGCTTTTCGCAACCTCGCCCAGTTCTTGTACAATCCTGCTTGACAACTGCACAGCTGGCGCCGTCCCACAATGTCCGTCACTCAAGAACCGCCCGCAGAATCGCAAGAACTCAATATCCTCCTTCAGATGAATTGGATGCGCCTGCCAGATCTTCTCAATATCCGCAGACAACGTCACATCACGATATAGCGCCAAAACCAATTCAGTTACAGGTTGCAGATTAATAAGTGTTCTGACATATTCATCTTTATTAGCCATTCCGTCATGCTCGGCTTCATTCGCCTTTCTAATGCGTTCTTTTTCAGCAGCCTTTTCCAGAACATACAGCAACTCGGTTACCAAAATCTCCATAACACTTCTCTTGTCCCAAGCATACTCTATAAAGCTCTCTTCATTGGCCCAGCTCACGTCCAAATACTCCAGACTCAAAGCCGCTCGAATTAAGAAACGCATTTCCTGATTGGCGGCTTTGTGCTCATCTGATTCCGTCAATATTTTACACTCTTTAATTGCCTGGCTTAATGCCGTGCCAACATCAATAGCGTCCCCAGCCTTTTTCCTTACCAAAAACGCTTTAAAAACCTCCTTAAATTTAGGAGAGAGTGTAATTAAGCACGGGCTCTGCAAGAACTCATCGCCAAAAAAGTCATCTGCTGACCAGTTAGCACCTACAGCAGAATTTGGTTCGCCTGCCGTCCCCGGTAAAGAACCTTCCGGCATATTGCCTTCCGTACCAGGATTATTCGCTATCACACTTCCGCCAGACGACGCAGCCCCCACAGTGCCAGGATTACTCTGTCCGTTAAAAGCATTCCGTCCTGCCAAATTTTGATCAGCCATTGGGTTAACACCATTCACTGCAGCGGGATCACCTGTATGAGCCACTGCACCCCCTCCAAACGCATTATAGCCAATCTGACCAGTAGAGGCATTTGTTGCGCCACCAGGATTTCCGATTCCTACATCGTTCATTCCATTTTTAAAATTCTCTGCTCCATTAACACTCATTCTTCTTCTTCCTCCTTTTTTCGAATGATTTACTCGTCGTATTATTATAATTTTAAAAACGAGCAAAATTTTTGCAACTTTATCGCAGTCTTTAAATTATATCACACTTCCCAGTTTTATACAATATCACTCCCAAGAATTCCCCACCAAAACCCTAGCACTACTCTCTCAAAGTGCTTATACTATCATTGTATCACAGAATTATTAAAAAGTCAAGAGGAAAATCATGAGCATCTCCAGAAAAAATAAATTGCGTCGGAGATCTGTTGAAACCTGATCGGGCAAATGATCAAGATGCAATCATAATAATTTTAATAGAATTATGTTTCACCCATAAAAACCTATAGTCTATAATTCCGATTTAATCCCCATAGCACTAATTTGAAATATGACTTGTTGTCAACATCGACCACATGGTTGTCATGAGACAGCTCTAAAGAGCCATCACCCACCAAAATATACTCTACTTATTTCTTCGTCAATTTTACCGTCACATCAAATTTTTCCATATACCTACCCAACATCAAACGAGTTTGCGAATAAAAAGCCGCCGCACTCTGATATACAATTGCCACCACCGGCATCAAAATCCACTGAATTAGCATTCCTAAAGTCCGATGTTTCTTATAGCGCTCCGGACGCCGCGGCAACATCTGTAGCGAGATTACTACCGTAATAATCAAACCAATCATCGTAATCATTTGAATCCAACCTACCACATTCGGCAAATTCCAGGCCACCGCTCCGCGCGAACTCAGATTCATAATCATCGGCACCCAACCGCCAAAAGCCACCACTGGCGCCATTACCGCCAACGTTACATGACCATCCAATAATCGCATAAATTTCGGAAACAACTGCCAGAAAGGCACTTTTCTTTCCCGCTTACTCGTAAATAATCGCACCCCTACATAAGCCACATCACTCGCACCATAATCCCACCGCCTGAGCTGCACAAACTGCGCCTTTAAAGTTGCAGTCAGCGAACCTGCCACCACCGCATCCTGATAAATTGGCAAACGAATCGGCACTACCTCATACTTACCTTCAAAATAAAACAGCGACCGCCAATATTGATGTCCGTCTTCTACAATTGTCCGTTTACTCCAAAAACCCATTCCCACCAGCGCCGCCATCGGCTGCGCATGCGAAGCAAAATTCCGCAAAAGATGTGGTCTCATTGTTGAAATAATATTAAAAAATGAATTGGAAATTGCAATCACCCGCATTGGTGCCGAAGCATCCCAAATATTATTCGTAAACAACGAAACCGGTTGGTAACTATAATGTTGACGGTCCGGTCGCACCAAAAACTCATAAGTTACCGCATCCAAATATTTTTCATGCACCCGATTATCACAATCTAAAGAAGTTACCACAACATTTTCTATAGTAATCCGCCGTTTTTCCAAATAAGTCCTCAAAAACTCACCCGCATAAGTTAAATTTGGCCCCTTTCCTACAATTTCATCCGCCAAATTATCTGGATGTTTCACTAACAAAAAATCCTTAAACACCCCTTTAAATTGCGTACGCAGACTCTTTGCCGTTTCTTCCATTTGCACTCCACCCCGCTCCTCATATGCTAGCACAAAAATAATCCGCTCTCGCGGGAAAGTAGATTGTTTCACCGCCTCAATAGACGGCTCTAAAATTTCCCTACCCTCATTATAAGCCGTCATAATCACAGCCTGGTATATTTCATCCGGCTTCGGTTCGCTCTTTCCTTCCACCGCTGACAAGATCTTCAAATTTTGCACGTGCTCCAAAAAACCGTAACTAGTTTCTTCCCCTTCTCTCAGTCTTTCATAAGCTTCATGCGGATCAGTCAAATCCAAGACCCGCCGCCGCCAATCCACTCGCTCAGCCTGCTTCATCACCCGATAACCTTGTACTGTCCTGAATGCAGTCCCGATTGCTTTTACAAAGGTCATCGCAATAATAATGAGCAAATAGATTG
Source organism: uncultured Candidatus Saccharibacteria bacterium (assembly GCA_947565505.1). Lineage (GTDB taxonomy): Bacteria > Patescibacteriota > Saccharimonadia > Saccharimonadales > Saccharimonadaceae > Nanosyncoccus. The sequence goes on from CANOGH010000014.1 coordinate 23,629, forward strand.
CCCCAAGCACAGGACTAATCCAAGACAGTACAAAAAGTAAAATTACCCCCAAATAGCTCAACGCTCCCGGTAAAATCTCCAGAAAACGGTACAACGGCGTCCGTTTCCCTAGCGGAATTTCCAAACCTTTATTGACATCAGTATCAATTCGTTTCTCATCTCTAATCATCACTCTCTACCCCTCACCAAGCAACCTCAACAAAACCACAAAGGCACTAAACAATAACACCATTGTCAAACCAACAAACACTAATGCTACATCTTTACCATACTTCTGAAAAAGTCTTACTGCCAAAATATTATGCAACACCCCAAATAGCAATGCCAGACACGGAAAAGCCAACATATTTACCCAAGACGCCCTACGATAACCACCGCTCACTCCTAAAACATCCCCGTAAACGTCACCATAGCCAACAATTACTACCGAAGCTCGCGGATTCAACCGAAATAACGAAAAAACCAAAAACGCCAAAGAAAACACCACAAGCGCCAACATCGCAAAACCCAAAACCTGATGCTTATGCCAAATCTGCCGCCAGCCTTGCATTAAGGTCGGTCTTTCCGGTTTTGGTTGCCCTGTCTCCGCTTCCGTTTTTTTCATCTCCCCCTAATTATATCAGGCTAGACATTTTTTGCAACTTATAATAGAATGGATCTAAGACAAATAGAGTTACAGAGAGTTTAGGTCAAAATTTCCACTGTAGTTAATCTAGCGTTTGAATGGGGGGCGCTAGAACTGCACTTTTAATCAATTTAATCAAAGGAGCTTATGAAGAAGATCGTCATTTCCGGAAGTGCCAAGCTTACCGAACAAGTCGCTTACTGGCGGGGGTATTTTGAAGGGCGTGGATTCAAAATTCTAGACTATCCTGGCGCATTACACACTAGCAATTCTGCCCAGGAACTCACTAAACTTTATCAAGATTTCTATCACAACCTAGATGAGACTGACACTTTCTTCCTTATGAACGAGGATAAGGATGGTATCTCAGGTTATGTTGGCGCTAGTGCGATCGCCGAATTAACTTATGTCGTCATGGGTAATCTTAATCGTGGGCGCAACGTCGAAATCTCTATTCTCAAATTACCCTCCAAGGAACAGGGTTGCTATGACGAAATCAACTTTTGGCTTGAGCAAGGCTGGATTAAGATTCACAAAAAAGGCCTCTCTACCGCCCTTGGAAAACATGATATTCTCGCCGATGAGCCCGAAGACATTGAAGCTCTCGAAGCTAAATTAGAAGAACCTAAGAAAACTGGTTTCTTTAGCCGCGAGGAATCCGTCAATATCCTCGAGTATAACAAAAAACCAGTCAAAGATCTAACTCCAGAAATGCGCGAATACTATCATGTTCTCTGTCCCGATTTTCCAATTTGGCTCTTCAAATATATTATTGCTCCAGAATTCCAGCGCCTCGTAAATGTCACCTGTACTGGTGGTTGTGACCAAACCAGCCTCTTCAAACTCAAAGGCATCAACGACGTTTATCATCACAGTATTGGTGTCGCCTTAATCGTCTGGAATTTCACCCACGACAAAAAACAAACTCTCGCCGCTCTATTTCACGACATTGCTTCCCCTGCCTTCAAGCACTGCATTGACTTTATGAATGGTGATTCCGAAACTCAAGAATCCACCGAGGACCGCACCGAAGAGATTATTCGTGGCTCCAAAACTATCATGCGCCAACTCAAAAAAGATAACATCTTAGCTGGTGAAATCACCGATTACAAACTTTACCCTATTGCTGATAATGAAGCTCCTCGCCTCGCCGCTGACCGCCTAGAATATACCTTTTCTAATGGCCTCTTCACTAAAGAAACTTGGGACCTGGCCCGCGTCAAACATTTCTATAACAATATCGCCGTTTTAGAAAATGAAGACGGTCTGCCAGAACTCGGCTTTACCGATCAAGGCGTCTGCGAAGATTTCGTCTGTGATTCCCTCCCACTCTTTGCCTGGTACAGTGGAGATGAATGTCGCGCACTCATGCAGTTCATTGCTGATATTATTAAATCCATGGAAGCCAAAGGTCATATCTCTATTGACGATCTCTACATCATGAGCGAACGCGAATTGGTCGACTGGATCCTCAGTTGTGGTGACAAAAACATCAGTGATGCTTTCCGTAAGTTCCAACGCGCCACCAGCATCTTCACTAGCAGCTCCCCTAAAAAGGATAAGTACTGCACCAGTGTTAAGAATAAGATCCGCTACATCACCCCACTCGCACAGAACGATGATGGCGTTTTCCGTATTAATGACATTTCTACCGCCGCTAGTAAAGCTATCGATGATTACCTTGATACTAAACCTGCCAAATATGTCGGTTTCGACTTCGAGTTCAAACCAGAAGAATAAATTATCATATATTCACCTCATTACTAGCTAGTCTAGTATTCGTGAGTATTCTATGATTAATAGTTCTTGACATAATCAGGCTACTATCTCTTTGAAAAAATCGTTTTAGTATAGTGTATTGAAATCGAATCAGATTACGAAGCAAAACCTACTTCCTCCCCCTACCAGACGGACGAGGTAGAGAGGAAAGACAGCGGAGAGAGAAACC
>CANOGH010000015.1 GCA_947565505.1 uncultured Candidatus Saccharibacteria bacterium
TGTCCCCAAGCTAAATCTCTACCTAGGATTGAGGCTTTAGCTTTTGGCCTTATGAGATGGTGTCTATACTAATCTTATCTTTACAACGCAACTAAAACTCAATTACAAGATGAGGTACTAATCTTGTAATCTTACACAACAAGATAAAAAATGACACCATAGGGGTGATCAAACCTTTTGAATCGTCATCGCATCATTACTGAGCGTATTTCGTATTCTAAAACCTATGATGTCATTTTCTGAATACGAAAACGCTAATTAATGGCACAAACAAAAGCCCATTAACAATGCTTAAACTAATTTTCAAAAGATTTGATCACCTTCCATTATATCACAAACTCTATTTAGAAAACAACTTCAAACTCGCAAGCAATCACTCCGCTAACATATATTATATTACGCGTCAAACTAACAAAAACCGCCTTCACTTAGTCAAACACAACAATATTCAAAAAGCATTAAATCTACCACATAGACTATAATTTCACTTACAAAACAACCTATAACCAATTAGGAACACTAATTTCCACCACAAAATCAAAAAAGTATGGTATAATATATATTATGAAAATTCTTGGCATCGAAACTTCTTGTGACGAAACTGCTGCCGCCATTGTCGAAAATGGCAATCAAATTTTGAGCAACGTTGTCGTATCTCAAATTGATATTTTCGCGGAATATGGCGGAGTAATTCCCGAAGTTGCCGCCCGCTCCCATCTAGAAACTATTCTACCCGTTATCCATAAATCTTTACGTGATGCCAAACTTGACTTTGAAGATATTGACGCTATCGCCGTCACTCATACACCAGGTCTCACCGGTTCTCTCCTCATCGGCACCCTCACCGCCCGCACTCTTGCCATCCTAAAGCGCAAACCTCTTTACGCTGTTCATCACCTTAAATCACACATTTACGCCAACTGGCTTAGTGCCGACAATCCGCCACACTTCCCTCTACTTGCCCTCGTCGTTTCAGGTGGTCATACGCAAATTATCTATATGCGCGAGCACAATCATTTTGAGATCATCGGCACCACCAGGGACGACGCAGTTGGTGAATGTTTTGATAAGGTCGCCAAAATTCTCGGGCTTCCTTATCCTGGCGGACCAGCCATCGATCAAACCGCACAAAACGGGAACCCTAAACGCTACCCACTTCCACATCCCAAAGTTTCCAATCTTGATTTTTCTTTCTCCGGCCTCAAAACCGCCGTTTTACGCACCATCCAAGCCGAGCTCGGCCTTAGCATCAAAACCCCTTCCTTCGAATTAAAAAATCATCTCTCCACACAGCAAATTGCCGACTTCGCCGCCTCCTTCCAAAATACCGCCTGCGACATCCTTCTTGAAAAACTCTCACTCGCGCTCCAGAGTCACCCCAACATTCAATCGATCGTTTTGGCCGGAGGTGTCAGTGCCAACCAGACTTTACGCACCAAAACTCAATCCATTTTTTCAAAACAATATCAAATTTATTTCCCCGAACCACGCTTTTCTGGTGATAACGGCGCCATGGTTGCCGCCGCCGCCTACTTCGAATCGTTAACGCACACTCCCCCCACCAATCCCTACACCCTTAGCATTGCACCGCGTACTCCCATCCACTAATTACCTCTCACCTGCCCAAATCATCGCACTCAAAATCTTTCCAAATCCTATCAAACAGGCATAATACTATTAATCTAACACCAAAACCAAATTTAGCATCTTCTCAAAAATTATCAACTACTTAAAGTCATTAATATGGATCATTCCATGTTTTTGATATCAGAAATCGCACTCACACCGCCAATATAAACATTTTATACAAATTTTTTACATCCATAAAATAATCCATGAAAAAAGGCTGTCAACACAGCCCCACGAAAAAATATACTAGCATTTAAGCTCTTAGCACAGGCAACCGACGGCTTGTGCTAACAATTTAACACGCTCACGATAAGCACACTAAAATCACCCTTCCAACGTGGCACTAAACCCTGCCACCCGGTATATTCAGTATACTTACCAACCAGCACGGACACAACGCATCTGGTTGGGAGACACGTCACTGTGCCCGCGCTAATCTTAAGGAGTTTTTTTACAGTAAAACACTTGTTCTAATAAATAGGACGGATTAAAAACTTAACAATTAAAGGATAATCTTAATAACTAAATTACATATTAGAAATTATATACCAAACCACGGTAAAATCTTTTCCATATCACCTCCTCAGAGATTATTTGAATGTGCATCATCTTGTTCTTCAATCATACCACAATCCAAGCAGTAAACTACAGGACATTAGACTCGGCCTAAATAACAACCTCGCCGAAACAGTGACTAGGCTTCTCTCAGTATATCGCCTCACATCAAAACTTACTACATTAACCATGTAGACAGGCCTCAACGTGACCATGATAGCGAAAACGCCTTACCACTGCCAGTCTTACCAAAGAACAAATAATATCCCAGAGATAAATGACAATATCCCTGCAAACGCCCCAATTCTGAAGTAAATTTCCACCTTCAAAACCAGTGCATGTCTGCATTATAGCGCAACAAGCCAACCAAGTCAACCCTTTTATCAATCCTATTCTTTTTTGGTGCTTGCAGCCTTACAACATCAATACATCCTCGTCGCCAATCACAAAGCATAAATCTCACTCCTTGCAAGATCAAAATCTTCATCTAACTAAATCAACATTAAATCCTCAACATAGCTATCTTTACAACACCGAATATCAAATATAAATAGTATTTACTACTTTATACTGTCAACACATATAACCTTTTTATACTTTAAAAATTACAATCTTTCCAAATTCCTCAAAATCCCATTGACAATCAAAATTGAGTGTCCTAAAATCAACTCTAAGCTAACGAACGTGTTGCAATTTCCCTATCGTTCAACAAATAGCGAGTACATGTTTTAGGAATAACAGAAGCGGTTGACGCTTTGGTTTCTGACGCCGTCACCAAAAGCAGATATATGCTAAGTTGTGGTGAACTTGCCTACGCACGGACCGAGTTACCGCGCTTAGGGTGGCAAAAGTCACTCAACAATTACCCTTCTGTTTTGCATCTTCTATTTTTGTTGCTCAAAATTTCTCTCACACTAAATTTTGATCAATAAAATCTCGGGCTGCTATTTAGCGGTCCTTTTTTAACATAAGCTTTATTAATATCAGTCAATCAAACTATTCTTCGAAATCTAAAATTATCCAGATCCTAAATCACAAAAATCCTTAAATCTCAAGACTAAAAAACTCTCTTGTCCCAATTTCAGCTCCGCTGCACTACAATAATTCTTTCTCCAATAAACCAATCAATTATGGAATAGAGCCTTCAAAATCTCAAAACTCAGCAACACAAAAACTGCAGCCCAAAAATAGCACAAAACCCTAAATCCTATCAAATAACATCAAAACCAAAACCACACAAACCCCTAAGACTCTAAAACAAACCAAAAACCGCAAAATTCACCAAAATCCCAGCGTCTTAACCCTTTTTCTTTCAATTTATAGTATAATACAAGTTATGAATTCACATTTCTTACAATCACCCGCCTGGGAGACTTACGAACATCTCGAAAATCACCACACTTTCCGCCTTGAAGGCGATGGTTTTTCCGCTATGACCATCCTCGAATCTACCCCATTTGGCAATTATCTCTTTTGTCCTTACGGACCAACCTTTGCTGATGAGTCCAGCCTTGAAAATTCCCTCCTTGCCCTCACCGAACTCGCCAAGGAGCAGCACGCCTTCTTTATCCGCCTTGAACCCACCACCCCGCTGACTCCCACCCTTATCCAAAAACTCCACCTCAAAAAATCTCACGACCTTGACCCCGCCCACACCTGGATGCTTGACCTCACTCCTTCCGAAGCCGATCTCCTCAAAAATATGGAAAGTCGCAAAGTACGCTATTGGCGTAATTACCCCAAACGCAATATTTCCATTCGCCAGAGCCACGATCCGGCCGAAATTACCATTCTCACCAATTTACTTGAAGCCCTAGGCGACAAAGATAATTTCATTCCCCAAAACCGTCAACACCTCGAAAATCAGCTTAAATGCGACTTCGCCACCCTCTACATCGTCGAACTTGACCAGCAGCCCATTGCTGCCGCCCTAATTTATGATTACAAAAACACTCGCTACTACGCCCACGCCGCCGCAGACGCCACACATCGTAAAATCGTCCCCGGCACTATTCTCTTAATTCAAATGATTCTCGATGCCAAGCAATCCGGCAAAACCATTTTTGACTTCTGGGGCATGACTCCGTCCACCGACCCCAATCACCCTTGGTATGGTTTTACCCAATATAAAAAATCCTTCGGTGGCTACCAAGTTGATTATGCTGGCACCTATGATCTTCCCCTTAGTCCCACCAAATATCAACTCTACAAAGCTCTTCGCAAGCTCAATCGTTTCAAGCGTAAGCTCTCCCACTAGACATACCTAAAATTAAATTTAAATAATCCCTTTTATTAATCATTAATACCACAGCATTACATAAAATTGGGGGTCCAACACGAAGCTGCAACATTATTCCAAATCCATCGCGTTCAGAATAATACAGCCACAGAGCTACTCACTGACCGTCCAAGAGTCCAAAGGCAAAATCCCGACCTTCACTGTCTCCAGTGTCAGTCGGGATATTAATTATCGTAACTGATCTTCAATCCTTGCTAAAACGTCAAGTGATCGCAAGGAATCACGGCACCAATCATCTCGATTACCTCGAAGAGATTGAACACCAATTACACTAATCTTGCCATCAATTACCCCCGCAAAACACTTCTTGTAGATATCTGTCAGAATCTTCTCATCTGACTGATTTTACATTAACCAGTTATGGCATTCGGCAAATTATACCGCCTCCCCATCTCAGTATCATCATACACGTCTGACAATTCGATCGGCGTTTCAGTTGATTTTCCCAGAATCTTATCCTTCCATATTGTATTATACGCACTATACGGAAAAATCCAAGATTCAAAGCCGGCGTTCGAATCGGTACGCAAAGGATCCCTATCAAAAATCCTATTCCACCAGCATACCCCATCAATAGCTCCGATTTGATCGACAAAATCCTCGCCACGAACATCATCACAATTGTTAAACGCACGCATAACCAAAACAGCCTCAGCTTCTAATATTCCTGTCGGCTGAAATTGATTGGTGCAAAACCGATTATGGTAACCTTCCTGAAATTTTCCATACCACACCGAATACGGCGCCGTATCAATTCCGGTCAAGGCTAAAACCTGTTTCAAAGCAGGATCCAGATTCTGCTCGTGAACTGGTCTCAACATGCTAGGCTTGTCCTTTTCTTCCAAAACAAACTCTACCGAGTCTTTATGCCAGTCCCCTTTAAGGTAATTCAAGTAAAAATAGTACTTATTATAGCCTATTCTTATCGAACCAACCCGACGCACATCGCCCGGCATGTATTCTCTTATAGCCTCTTTGATCGCTCTTATCTTCATAATTTTCCCCTTTCCGCTACCCCTACTGGGGTGCTACGGCCTTCCGCCGGTTGATTTTTTGTTTTCTGCACCTTCCGTGCAGGATATAGCCAGTTTAGGGGGATAAACTAGCTAAACCCTGCAAAGAAAATACAGTCATCTTCAAATCAAGTTAGGGAAAACTTCGCACGTTGTAAACTCCTTCAAAAAAACATCTCCGAAATCAAACCCTTAAAATATCTTTCAATTTTCAGGCTAAACTTTTTACAGTGCTTCTAATCCAGCGTCATCTGAGCGTATAAGCACAGCACAATCATCAGTCTTGAATATCATCAAAACCTTACTTGCCACTATAACTATTTACAATACATTTTCATGTATTGTAAATTACGATAGCGTAATTTCTTTATCAGTTACGTTAAGGTACTTTAGACTAAATTTTCTATATTGAATCAGTTCATCAAATCTCTTCTCGAAGTTGCAATTTCCATGCCTTGATCAATATCTCACTTGCATTATTTTAGTCTTAATGCCTCAATATCATCAAGCCAAGCTCCAACTCTCCTCAGACTCATACAATCAAAATCCTTGTCGTGGTCTCACAGAAACCTAACTTGTTTCATCTAGAACCATGCAACTTTCGCCGAAAGAACCTTTCGCTCATTTCGCGAAGCCAGCCCTATTTCCAAAACCTTGACTCTCTAAATTCAAAAGAACATTTTCGTCTCTTTCTAAGCTGATAATCTATACTTCTTATCATGCTTATAACTCCAGTATCTCGACGTTTCGCGCGAGATACTAATGCGTATCCTCGGAAATAGAAGTGCAAGCACTCCTGCTTCACTCGGATACTTCTAGTTTAGCACACATTATTAAAAAAGTCAATAGTATTTATGCTATTTTTTCAAAAAAACTACAATCTTCTCTTATTCTTAACAAAATTGCAACAATATTTCACCATTCTTGATCATCATTTCACCAAAAATTCCAAAATATAAAATCCCGAGACCCTAAATAGATTTTTACTCATACATTTTTAAGTTTAATACGTTTTTCAAACCAATTCTTAAGCTTATAACATCAATCAAACCTCTATAACTTTTATGTATCAACAACATCCGCTATTTCAAACAACAAGCATAAACAATATTTTATAGAAGATTAACAACGTACTTAAATCTAAACTTATCCATCATCATAAAATCGAAAAACCAAAACCGTTCGCAATTTCCTCTCTAAAAATACAGAAGCACAAATCATCTCAAAAACGTATTAAGTCTATTTAATCACCTCGAATTATAATTTCAACTAATCAACTTTAATTATTTTTCTAATTATAATCTTCCATCCAGGATTCACCGTAATGACTCCGTGACGAATTCTTACCCGCTAGTTTTACGGATTAACGAGGCAGCCCACCGAGCTTTATCATGTCTCTCCACAGCAAACTCACTACAATCCGTAAAACGAAGCCTATTTTAAAATAGATCTTGCCGCACAACAAATTTCACACCAAAAAGTCTTTTGAAAAATCTTCTACATAAGAATAATCTCATTAATCATTTACTATTTTACACATATCACAAAATCACTGTAGTTATAGCGAGAAATCCTCATCGATAGCCTTTTATTTACACCCAAGAGCCTTGATTAAGATTTTGTTTAAAAGCCGCATAATTTATTATGAAACAAGATCCTAAAATATTTACCAGCCCAACTTTATGGATAACATATCTTACAATATTTGTCAAATTAATTTCCCCACCAAAACAACAGGGGTTAAATAACTCCTCCAAAAAATCACCAAAAAATTCTCGCAAATTCTTATCTGTTCGCAAATCCGTGAAAAACATTGCGCTTGCGCTAAATAATGTCTAAAATGCATAAACCGACCAGTTGCAAAAAAGCAACCAATCTACCCTCCCGAAGCGCCGTGCCCACTCGATGTTTCGTTATTCCCATTGTATCAAACTCCCCGATAAAAGCAATAGCCTTTCGCAATTTTTGTGATTTTTTCGATGCATGAAGTATTTGACAGTCAATACATCTCATAACTAAAAACTTCGCCAATGTTTGCAAATTTCCCTGCTCCACCAAACCGACATCCCAGTGAGCAAGCTGCAAAGTATACAACCCGACTTAAAAACCTATTCCAAACCAAATCCCTGAAATATCACCCCTTTTATTTGTGTATTACCCAGATTTTATCGAACCACATCAAGCGTTCATTCAATCTTGATCAAACACTACAACACAAAAGTACAAAATACCAGCCATATTAACAAAATCATCTGGATACTTACACAATCACCCTAAACCATTCCTCATAGTCAAAAACGTCACTTACTCCAAGCAAATTATTCAACACATCAATTCTTTCAATCTATTACTAATTTACTATTAAAAATCTATAATCTTAAATCACAAAAAGTGAAATCTTGCCACATCTACCTTTCCGGGACACTCATCTCAAATTCACAACCTAAAAAGAGCGCCAGTCTTTATACACCTTTAGATGCTTCTATTTCCTCAATTTTATTAATTAGCACTTGAGTCTAATGTTTCTGGACTGATAGTAAATAAAAGAATCAGCAATTAGACAAAACCAGACAGGTCTTTTTATTTAATACTATCCTTATAAAATATTCGACTTAATAAGGAGAAACATATGAGCATCAGCTCAATGATAAAAAATAGTAATTCTGACATAAGTAAACTAGTATATTCCCGTTAAAAGACCAGAATTGCCGTAAATAGTATCAAGCGAAACCCCCATACCTTTCTACATACTAACAATATCTAATGTTCTAAATACTAAGCATGAACAATATGATAAAGAGGAGTAACAAGGTCCATCCTGCCGGATGGACCTTATTGTGTACCTAGTCTCAACGCACACCGCGGTGATAGTGAAAGATTTAGTTAATTTAACTAACCTGCCTAAGCAATCACTTCTAGTTCTTTTTTCAGCCTCTCTATTAGCTCAGTCTTTTCTTTCACGCCCTCACGAGTTTGCCATACCAAATGCGCTGGCGCTTTATTGACATAATTTGGATTAGTTAGACGCAAATTCAACGCATCAAGCTCTCTTCCTATCTTCAAAATTCGCTCTTCAATATTCTCTCGGTATTTCCTTACTACTTCCTCTGGTACATCTAGATAAACCTCATGATTGGTCAGTGCCAACCTTAGTCCTCTCGGCTGCCCTTCGCAACTACTAATCGAATTCACCTTCGTTAATCCCATCACGAGCAACTCATTATCAGCTACTAAAGCATCGTCGCCATACAACAAGCCCCACTTATTGCTCTGATTGGCACTTTTTAGGTCCATCAAGAGCCTTCTAGTCTCTCGCACGACATCCTGTAAGCTTTCAAACCGCTCAGCGCTTATCGGGTCAAATTTAAGCCTTGTCGGCCAATCTTGGATAACTAACATCCCACCCGTCCAACTCAAACTCTGCCAAATCGCCTCGGTCGCAAAAGGCGCAAACGGATGTAACATTTTTAGAATCATCTCTAACGTCACTTTGAGCAGTGGAATATTCTTGTACTGTTTTTGACTTTCAATAAACCAATCTGCATACTTATCCCAAATCGTGCTGTACAATGTCTCCACCGCTTCTGAAAAACGATATTCCTTGATATCATCTTCAATCTCTTCCTTGCATTTCGTCAATTCCCGGCAAATCCAATCTTCCCCCATATTATCCGTCGAGTACGGCATCTCCACTCCAGCATTCACCTGACCAGCATTAACAACTTCTGCACTTTCACGGGCAATCTCAATTTCCTTAGCCACCACACCGCTACCTTCAGCCTCGTCTACCATTCCCTGGACGAACCTCGCCACATTCCACAACTTATTACATAAATTCCTTCCTGACACCACCGAGTTTTCAGAGAATGCCTGATTCATTCCAGCGCTACGACCCCTCAAAATTCCTAGCCTAAATGCATCTGATCCGTACTTTGTGACCATTTCAATCGGATTTATTACGTTTCCCTTAGATTTAGACATCTTCTGACCATGCTCATCAAGCACCAAACCGTGTAAATAAACTTCCTTGAATGGTACCTCTTTCGTCACGTATACTCCCATCATGATCATACGTGCCACCCACGCAAACAGAATATCCCCCGCTGTCTCCATCACGTTTAATGGGTAATAAGGATTTTCCTTACCTTCCAACCAATCCGTACAAACAATTGGCCATTGCGAACTCGAAAACCAAGTATCAAATGTATCCTCATCCCGTACATAGGTCACTCCGCCCACCTCAATTTTCTGCAAATTCGTCCGTGTATCAAAAATCCACTCTGAAGCATCTTCCGCACCTGCAGTCTCTTTCTGGAACATCGGTATAGGGATACCCCATGGAATTTGTCGCGAAATATTCCAGTCCTTCAAATTCTCTAAATAATTAATCAGTACTTTACGTTTATTGCTCGGATAAAACTTAATTTCCCCTTTCTCCAAGCGTTCTACCGCCATTTTTGCTAATCTCTTGACATCAATAAACCACTGCTCTTTCAACGTAGGCTCAATCACTGCTCCACACTTATAGCAATGTGCCACAGCATGCTCGATCTCATGCTCTCCTCGCAGCAAATTTTGCTCTTCTAGCTGCTCTAGTACCTTTTTTCTCGCCTCGCTTGCGCTTAATCCCGCAAACCCTAGACCAGCTTCTGATGTCATGTGTCCATCTTCACCAATAACCTGAACCATTGGCAAACCGTGGCGCTCTCCCACTTCAAAATCATCAAAGTCATGAGCCGGCGTAATCTTCACTACGCCAGTACCGTATTCAGGATCAGCATGTTCGTCTGCCACTACCGGGATCACTCTACCAGTCAATGGTAATTTCACCATTTTGCCAACCACATCCTTATATCTCGCATCTTCGGGATTTACTGCTACCGCTGTATCCCCAAAAATCGTCTCCGGACGTGTTGTTGAGACTATCAGCTCAGTCATTTCACCATTTTTCTCAACCAGTTCATAGCCAATATCCCATAGCTTTCCCGCCTCCGTCTCATGATCCACTTCTATATCCGCAAATGCCGTCTGATGTTTTGGACAATAGTTTACCAGCTTCTTTCCTCGATAAACCATACCGTCATTCCACATTTTCTCAAAAGTCTGATACACTCGCGACACCACATTTTCATCAAGCGTAAATGTCAAATCATCCCAAGCACAACTCGCCCCCAGCGCCCGCACCTGAAGCTCCATATTCCCCCGTTGCATCTGTACAAAATCCCATACCTGCCTATACAAAACGTCTCTTGAAAAATCAAACCTACTCTTCCCCTCTTTCTCTAGGGCACGTTCAAACACCACCCACGTCTCAAACCCAGCATGGTCCGCACCCGGAATATACCAAGTTGACTTACCTTTCAAGCGATAATACCTCGCCAATACATCTTCAATCGCAACTGTCAATCCGTGCCCAATATGTAAATTTCCGTTCGCATTGGGAGGCGGCATCACTAAAGCATAGCAATCCTGCGTCTCTTTCTCATTCCCCGCAAATTGCCTAATCCTCGGCTGAAACACCCCTGTCCGCTCCCACTCCGCATAAATCTGCGGCTCAAACTCCCCCGGCTCATAGCTCTTCGTAAACTTCATAATTCCTTCTTCCCCTCTTCTAATTAACTCCAACAATCTTTTCCTCAATTATACCATGCTTTTACGACTTTCTTCCCCCTATTCCCTGTATTTTTGACATTTTTAAATTTTTTTAGCTATTTTTAAGCCTTCTTACCTCATTTCTCATTTTTTAAACTTATTTTAATTTTTTTATCAACACATCAACATTAATTTCCCTCTACTCCTTCCAAAATTCACCATCTTTTCCATTTCGCCCCAATAATTCTTATTATCACATATCATAATCAACATTTCCGGAGCAATTAGTAGCCCCATTAATCACGAGACGAGGGTACGAAACTCAACTAAAGCATCGAGTTAATTTCGTCCATCTTCTCAAAAGATCACCATCTCAACTCAACCCTAAAACCGTACCAACAGTAAATCTTCCCCATTCCCCTCTTCTCAAATCATCACCACACAAAAACTTTATTTTTTTACAGCAGAATCGCCCTTTTTTCAACTTGTATAATTCTCGTTTCCATATCAAAAAATTAACTCACTTCTAGCAGAGCCATATCCCATTATTAACATAAATATTATTCTTTTCAAGACTTGACATCAAATTTCAAAATGCATCTTGACAAAATGCTTATGGTGTGCTACACTGGTACCAGAACAAAAACAAAACAAACAAGGAAACATAAAACAATGACTAATCCTAACAATATTAGCAACAATAATGAGTCATCAGACGAAAATAACCCTTGGCTAGCTATGACCAAAGAAGTGCAGGCTGAACAAACCATGGACACCCCAAAACCACCCACAGAACCAGAGAGCCCGAGGGAACCAGAAGAATGGGGAACTGAGACCTCACCAGAAAACTCAGCTCAATCCAACCTGACTGACGAAGAATTAAAAAAACTTGACGAAAAACTAGAAAATGGACCGCTCCCTCCAGTTCTCGGTAGTGATGGACCATTAGATCTATACAATCCTCAAACTGACGAAGACCTAGAAATTGTTCGACAATACATATACGATGAGCCACCAAAGCCTGAAGATCCGGAAGAACTCAATAACTTAGTAACCGACACGCATTCAGAGAAGCCAGAGTCCGACTCGCTAGGACTCCCAGGCGACGTTTTATACTAAGCACACTCTATCTCCACCGTAAAGAAAAGATGATCACATTATTCGATTTGTGACGCTACACATCAATTACCCCTTATCCCCACTATTAAGTGGGGATAATTTACCTAATTGTTTCTCGTATTATTAGTCGTAAAACTCCTGTTGCCACCAAGAACTAGCTATTTTATTTTTCTAGCTTCAGCCTTTCCTGCATCTCTCTAAACTCTTCCTCGGTTGGTTTGAGCTGACGCTCGCCTGCCCAGTTTTCATTGACTGGCATCAAGTGTACGTGCGCGTGGGGAACATCAATCCCCACAATCTTTATCATAATCCGCTCACCCAGAACCTTATTCATATGCTGCGCCAACTTTTTTACAGTTGCCATCACCGCATCATAATCATCCGCTTCTAGTTCATAAACTTTATCCACTTCCACTTTTGGAATCACTAAAATATGACCCGAAACCTCTGGCTCAATATCTAAAAATGCCATAGTTTTCTCATCTTCATAAATCTTATAACAGGGAATCTCACCTTGCACAATTTTTGTAAACACACTACTCATTCTTATATCCTTTCTAAATAATCCATATACGCCTCTATTGCTTTCATCGACTGGTCACTATTGATGAAAGGCCAGTACAATGATGGCGCCGCATTAATTTCAATTACTTTTCCTCCAAATAAATCCACCCCAACCACCGGCAATTCTGCTGCTCTCGCAATTTTCTCCGCCATCTCCTTCAGCTCATCAGTTATTATCTCCGAATAATCCTCCACTGTTCCACCTTTGCCAAGATTACAAATCGAAGATACTCGCACCTTTTCTCCCGCTTCTGGCACCTGATTTATTTTCTCCCCCAGGTATCTCCAAGCCGATGCTTTCTCAATAAAAGCCAAATCTGAAGCATACGCTTCGGTCCGAATTGTATTATTTTCAATCTCGATCAACTCCCCCACAGTATGTACACCATCCCCCGTCACCACCGCTGGAATACGCGCTGCCGCCAACACAAACTTATAGTCAATACAAATAATTCTCAACTCCGGTTCGTCGCTCTGCAGCTGTGGCTGCGCAATTGCCACCCTCAATTGTTGAGACGCACTCTTTGCCCTCTCAATAGCGGAATCCACCTCGCCTAAATCTTTAATCCCAGTCGTTACTCCATTACCATGTGCCCCATCCACCGGCTTTATTACGATTTCCTCATATTTTTCTAACAGCTTCTGTACATCCTCCGCCTTCCTCGCAACTACCGTCTCCGGCTGGGGAACCCCTATCTCTTTCAGCAACTCATAAGACATCATCTTATTATCTGCCAAATGCAAAGCATAGACTGTCGTTGTTGGCGGAGTCGTCGCCGCAATCTTCAATATCCTTCCGTCTGGCCGCGTCAAAATCCAATCATTCAACCCAACCAAACTCAGTTTTTCCGCCTTCCACCCCCGTTTCATTAGCACCTTTCTCAACGCTTTCATCGACATCGGTATTTCCGCATCTAGCAAATCATAACAGTTTATCATCTCATTCTCCAATTCAAAAACCTAAAACCAATAATAAGAGCAAAAGGGAACTTTCGCTCCACGGCTCCTTCAAAATACCAACAGGCGAGCAAGCTCCCCCGTCTGCATTTTTGGCGGAAGCGAGAGGATTCGAACCTCCGAGACATTTCTGCCCACACGATTTCGAGTCGTGCGCCTTCAACCACTCGGCCACGCTTCCACCTACCATTATATCACAAAATCAGTAATTACAGATCACGATAGTTAATTAGACCAAGTTGACTTTACCGACTATTTAGCAAATAATCTCTAATTACTGGCATTTTACTCAGACAATTCCTCCACATACTCACGTACTCATGCCTTTCATCGCTCACGTCACCATAAGAATCCGCCTGTGAAGGATACTCGTACAGCGGCATCGCCAGCACACCCGGCCTTACCCATTTACTCCTCACTCCAGTAGAAGTAATCGGCGCACTTGTCTCAACCTCCTTACAAACTCACCTGCAAAAACTTTTTTATCATCGGAACTTTACTCAAATAGTTCTTCCACATACATTGATACGGCCCCTTCGTATCCCGCGGATCACCGTAACCATCTGATTGTCTCGAATATTCATACAATGGTGTGGAAAAATCTCCCGCCAACACCCACTCTCGCCTCAAACCTGTCGACGTCACTGGCGCAGTTGCCTCCACATTACCAATCCATGCTCGATTCTTTGCATCTCTACAGAACAGCCAATTGTATCTGCCACCATGAGATTCAAACCCATTCGCTAACACTTTACCAACCAAAATCGAAGTCGTACTGAACTGTGCAATCCTCTCCTTGAAATCGGGCGCCTTGTCAATACTAATTGACAACATTTGTGGCGCTACCTTGTGCACTCCGATAGTTTCAAAGTCATGATCCGAAGGTCGCGTAGAAACTTCTTGATAATACGCCCCCTTCAACCGACCCGTAGCTAACCGATCATTATATTCTTGACGTGAATTATAACCATATGCCGTACCCGCAAATAAGAAGAAAGGATTCTCCCCCGTAATCAATTTCATACCATCGTGCCGTTCCGCCTCGCTCAAAGCTTCTTGTAGCTTAATTGGCAAAATCAAAGATTCTGCTCCATACCCCTCGCCATACCAACCAATCTTGTTGCTACCTTCCGGACCTCGCACGTAATCTGGCAAATAATACCACAGCCCTTCTGAATTATTCCGATGATAAGATCGCGCTTTCACACCTTTCGCTGTTGGGACATAACCAATTGCCGCTGCTCTCCCACCTGGTAACTGAAAAATTGATGACAAATACACTTGTACGCTCGCAACATCTACCTCATAAGCCGGTCCCAGTCCCGCCTCTGCTAAATTAAACGAATTTAAATACAGTTCTTTTCCATTTTCAATCCAAGCGCCACCTTCAATCACCACTCGATTCAAAATCGACTCACTCCGCTCCGTGCCAATCAAAACAATCTCACCAGACTTACGCGTAATCCTCACTGGACTTTCCTCGGTCAATTCTTCCGCAACTACTTCCGTATCAAAATCATCAAACTCCTGTGGCTGAACGCGTTTCGCCCCTTGACTCCGCCCAGGCTTTCTCACTGATCTTTCATCTACATCTCGCGCACTTTCCAAAGCTTTACTTCGCAAATTTTCAAACTGCACATAAAAATCATATCTCTGACCATACAGAATCTGTTCCAACTCCTCCATTGACTCCGCATAGGCCTTATATTCAGACTCACTCGCCCGCGGTTTAATTCCTCTGAGGAAATGTTCTTTGACGCTCGCAAATCCTAATGGCGTCCTGCGATCAGCATCACCCTCTTCAATTGGTACCGCCAAAAAATCTCTCAGCGCCCGCTCATTCACCTGTTGCCAATTTCTTGCATTATAGCCCGTTGCTAAAGCCAAAATCTGTTTTTTTCTTGGATCGCTCGCAATTTCCTCAAACATTCGCTCTGCCCCCACACCTACTGTGTGCAGTGGGTCCCTCACTTGTAACAACAGCAATTCTACATCGTCTTCAGTAATCTCCCCCTGCTCTAGTGCCCTGTAAAAACTCGCCTCCTCCATTGCGCTCACTGAAGCATCTGCTGCGCTCAAGGAGCGTGCACTTTTTCCTCCCATAAAATACGCCATGATCTTTCGCTGAGTTCTCTCAGCTTGCAAGGCGTCATCATCCAATGTCTCATCTTCATTCTCATCCATCCACGGCAAAATGCTCGCATCTAACACCTTAGCATTCTTCTCCCGCCGCCTTGAACTAGCCTTCTCCACCTTTTCCGTCTTCACTGTCACCTTTTCTTTCTCTGGTCCACTCTTTGTCAATTTTTTTCCGTCTACCTCTTCACTCATCTTCTCCGCCAACTTATCAATCATATCCGTATTCTCCGCGTCTTCACTTTCTTCCAAATTCAAAATTGGCGCTTTTCGCTTTTTCGCTGGTTCATTCTCAAAAAATTCCATCGGGCTCACAATGTCCATTGCCGACCCCATGATGTTCTCCTCATCACCTTCCTCAGCTTTCAGCCAACTAAACATACTATTATTATAACAAACTTTATTAAAATTAAAACCCCACGATCTTGAATAGCTTAAATAATTCTAAACACCCCTAAGTAAGCCGAAAATTACAACGATAACAGTACCCAACTGATAAATCTACCGTGCTATGTACAAACAATTCCTTTCTTCCTGAATTTACTGGATAAACATTCGTTGAATTCATCCTTCCATATTCTTCAAATTCCAACAGGGAACATCAAAAACTGGTCTTTAACTCCAAGCATATTACTATTCTTAAATCCAGCCCTCTTTCAGACCCTAAACTATCCAAAAAATACCATTGTGCCAAACACCACGAAACGCCACAATTAAACAATTATGAATTTTCGTGGTATGCCCGACAGGATTCGAACCTACGACCTTTTGCTCCGCAAGCAAACGCTCTATCCAGCTGAGCTACGGGCACACATATTTCAGCAAATTACCTATTTTAATCACTAACTTGCCAACGAATTCTTTACGCCGTCCAATAAACGACGCAAACACCATTCTCACTTGGTGTGGACACTTTCCTGATAAAACATTCCAGCATCCACCCGAAATGAAAATGAACATTGTGACATTCCACAACACTCATATTATAGCACATCTATCCCACAAATACCAGATAGAATTTCAACATTTTTATCCTCCCCTTATGAAATCTGAGAATTTACTGCATAATTCAAAAAATATGCTACAATATAACTATGAAAAACACTGCGAACTCCTCTAATCCGAAATCCAGTCGCCTTCAGCGCGCTAAGGTTAAACTTTTGGCGTCCTATTATGGTCATCCCGCTAGAGATCTCCGCCTCATCTGTATTACTGGCACCAATGGTAAATCTACCGTTGCTCACTTTGTTCACAAAATCCTAGAAGCTGCCGGTCAGCCAGCTGCCATTTTAGCCTCTGATCAGCATATCAAACCCTCCATGCTTCACAAATTTTTGAATGACGCCTGGAAAGCTAAAGCAATCTACACCATCATTACCGCCCCAGCAGTCTCACTCCAATCCGAAACTTTCTATGGTCTACCTATTTACACTGCCGCCCTCACCGATGTGGATACCTCCAAGCTCAATGAGGCTGACACCACTAACTATCTTCAGGCCAAATCCATGCTTTTCCAAATGAATCCGCAAAACATCATTCTTAATCGTGACGATACTTATTACCCTAATTTTTCCAACTATCATGGCGCGTCAGAAACCTTAACTTACGGCGCCTCATCTGACTCTGATTTACGCATTGATCGTTCCAAACTCTATCGCAAGGGCTCCGAGGCTAACCTAATTCTTGGCAGCAAAGCCTTCACCGTAGCTAGCTTCTTGTCCGGAGAGCCAATCATCTCACAAATGACTTGCGCCACCGCAATCGCCACCACCCTCAACATTTCTCCGAGTACCATCGCTGAAGGCATCGCCAATCTTCTCCCACCAGAGAACTAAACTCAGAAAAATTCCAGTTTACTTCAATTTCTCTAAGCTTTCGCGTGCAACTTTAATATCTTCAAAAGGCACCACCCCGTCTGGACGCAGAATCGTTTTCTCGTGTCCTTTCCCCAAAATCAACACCATATCGCCACTCCTTGCTTCAGCAACAGCCTTTTCAATCGCCTCTCGTCGATCTGCTACCATAAATAAATCCCGATTCAGAACTTTACCAACCTTCTTCGCACCCTCAGCAAAACTCTGCATTATTTCCGTCAAATCTTCATCCCGCGTATCATCTTCTGTAATAATAACAATATCACTATTCTTTCCTAAAATCTCTCCTCTCTCCTCTCTAGTTGACTCGTCCCTGCGCCCAGCGCCACCATGCACTGCAATAATTCTCTGATCACTCTTCACCGATGCGAACAACTTTTCTAAAGCATCTGGCGTGTGTGCATAATCCACAATCACGGTAAAATCTTGGCCCGCCTCCACTCTTGTCATACGCCCTTCCACACTCTCTAGGGCATAAATCCCTTGACTAATCTGCTGATCCGAAAGCCCTAACTGCTTACCCACACCAACCGCTGCCAGGGAATTATAAACATTAAATTTTCCCGGAATTCGCGTCTTAACCGTCATTTTATCATCACATTTTATATCACCAGACGAATAATCATTTTTTAATCTCATATCACAGCACGAATATTTCACACCATCAGAAAGCAACTCAACTTCTTCAGCACGTAAATCACCTTGTTCAATTCCATATAAAATTATATCATCAGACGAATAATCACATTTTTTCTTCATATCATGTAACGAATATTTACGCATATAATCCGCTAGCCACATCCCACTCCCATCATCTGCATTAATCACCGCCTTTTTTGCATGTCGAAACAATTTTGCCTTTGCTTGACGATATTTTGCAAAAGTCTTATGATAATCTAAATGTTCATGGGTCAAATTAGTAAATACAGCCACCTCAATTGGTACCCCTAAAATCCTAAATTGCGCCAAAGCATGCGAAGTCACCTCGATCACCATAAATTCTGCTCCTGCATCTGCCACTGCTCGCATCCGCTTGTCCAAAATATTCACCGACTCCGTTGTCATATGCTGAATTTGCGCATGTAATTCTGAGCCATCTTCACTCCATCCCACCGTTGTCAATAATCCTGTCTTATATCCAGCCTCTACCAACATTTTCCAAATCATAAAACTAGTAGTTGTCTTTCCATTCGTCCCTGTTACGCCAATTACTCGCAAATTCCTTGCTGGCCAACGATATTTCACCCCATAACGCACCGCCTGCAAATAGTGCCACGGCAAAACCATCTGATTATAAAATGGTAAATTCATCAAACTAGTTTTTATACTCATACCTCCCCATTATATCACCTCTTAGCCCCTCTATTCAATCCCCGCACATCTCATATTTTATAACATATTTTTCATGAACATTTTTCTATAATCATAAGTTTTATAGATATAAATTTCAAAAAATCTTCAAAAATACCATTTACTTTATCTACGACACGTGCTATTATAATAGAGTAAACAGAAAATATATACGATACCACTTTAACAACACCAAAATTTATATTATCATAAGCTCAATACGTTGTGATTGGTAGCATGTAGAGTAGAAAGACACCCATTCCTTTTCTACTCTACATCCTGTCAATCATTTTTTATTATCTTTTTACAAATACCAAGAAACCCACAAAGCCATCAAATATCCTAGTATTAAAATTAACTAAGACGTTAAAAAGAAAACCTTAAAACAACCTTAAAATATTCCACTTTGCACTCATTTTTAGCACTCCACTATTGCAAGTGCCAATAGCCTATGCTACAATTACCTACAAGAAAGGAGTTGAATTATGAAACTAAATCCACTACATGATATGGTGGTCGCTCTGAAAGAGCAACCTATGGAGCAGACTAAATCTGGAATCTTATTAGGCGAGGCCAAAGAGACTCCAGCTTATGCCTTAGTTGAATCTATCGGACCCAATGTTAAAACTATTAAAGCCGGGGACAAAATTGTCTACAAACAGTATTCTACTACCGAAATTAAGCTCGATAATCAAGATTATATTCTGGTTAAAGAAGAGGATGTGCTAGCCACACTCTAGATATAGTCACCCCAATTTTACTGTTAAAAACTTAGGAGAGAACATGAAAAAAATCTTTTACACCAATGAAGCTAGAGAGAAAGTACTCTCTGGTGCTAAACAACTTTACGACGCCGTTAAAGTTACTTTTGGCCCCAAAGGTCAAAATGTCGTAATCGAAAAATCTTACGGTGGTCCAACCATTACTCATGACGGCGTCACCGTCGCTGAAGCAGTCGATCTTGGCTCCACTGAAGAAAATCTTGGCGAACAAATTGGTGCTAAACTCATCAAATCTGCCGCCGAAAAACTTAACAAAGTCGCCGGCGATGGCACCACTACCGTTACAGTACTTACCTATAACATTCTTGCTGAAGCTAACAAGTTGATTGCAGCCGGAGTAAATCCTATGGAACTTCGTAAAGGTATTGAGGATGCTGGCGCTGAAATTATCCAAGGTATTGAAAAAGTCGCTGAGAAAATCGATGGTAATGATAAAAAAGTCGCCGAAGTTGCCTCAATTTCCGCCGGCGATCCAGAAATTGGCCAACTTATTGCCGACGTCATTAGTAAAATCGGTAAAGATGGCGTGGTTACTGTTGAACAGGGACAGGGATTAGAAATGGAGCAAGAAATCGTTGAAGGTTTCACCTACGATAAAGGCTTTTCGTCACCATTCTTTGTTACCGATGTAAACCGTCAAGAAGCTATCTTCGACAAGCCTCTCGTCCTTCTTACTGACAAGAAAATCTCGAGTGCCCAAGAACTACTTCCAATCTTAGAGCAATGCGCCGCTGCAGGCAAAAAAGATCTTGTTATCATTGCCGAAGAAGTTGAAGGTGAGGCTCTCTCCGTACTTGTTCTTAACAAACTTAAAGGCGTCTTCAATACCTTAGTTCTCAAAGCACCTGCCTTCGGTGATCGTCGCAAAGATGTCATGGAAGACATTGCTATTCTGACCGATGCTACCGTTGTTTCTGGAGACAAAGGCATGAAGCTTGAAGAAGTTGGTATGGAAGTACTTGGTTCAGCCGGTAAAATCATCGCCACCAAAGATGAAACCACCATTATTAAAGGCGCAGGCGACAAAAAAGCTGTCGAAAGCCGCATCGAATTAATTCAATCTCAAGCCAAATTAGCTAAATCGGATTACGAACGCGAAGAGCTTGAAAAACGTGCTGCCGCCCTTCTTGGTAAAGTTGCTGTCATTAAAGTTGGTGGTGCTTCCGAAACCGAAATCGACGAAAAGAAATTCCGCGTTGATGATGCCGTAGCCGCCACCAAAGCAGCACTCGCTGAAGGTATCGTTGCTGGTGGTGGAGTTACCCTCGTTAACCTCGCTTCCACTATGAAGGCTGAGAACGCTGGTGCCAAAATCGTTCAAAATGCCATCAAAGCCCCATTCGTACATATCATGGAAAACGCCGGTCTTAATAGCCAAGCTCTTCTTGCCGAAGTCGAAAAGGCTAAACCAGGACAGGGAATTAACGTCATGGAGCCAGAAAAAGGTCTCATTGATGTCAAAAAAGCTGGCGTTATCGACCCAGCCAAAGTCACCAAAGAAGCTATCCAAAGCGCCACCAGCATTGCTGCCACCGCTATCACTATGGGCGCACTCATCGTTGACGTCCCAGAAAAGGAGGCTCCATCTGTACCAGATATGGGAGGCATGTACTAAAATCCACCAGATTAAACCGAGGAGAGGGCACGAAACATTGCCCTCTTTTTGATTCTTTAGTATAATAATTATATACAAAAGCTAAATAGGGGATTCCTATGCCAGAAAATAATCTATCAAAATCCAACTCAATCAGCGCCAACCGCTCCGCTCTCCACGCCGTCCCCCTCTTATCCCGTCGCTGAACCTCAGAAAAGCGCCCTTCTCCCCGTTGTGATTATTCTGGCAATCCTCACTATCGCTGATCTCGCCACCAGTGTTTACGGCCTTATCACCTCTAATTCTCAGCGTGCAGAAATTAATAATCTCAAACAAGAATTATCTCATCAAAACCCTTCGGATTCAGAAAATCAGAACCCAAATACGCCAGACGTACCTAATAATTCAGAATTATCTAATTCTTTCATTGTCAATGTCAAATTAACTCAGGCTAACTGGCTTAACCCCTATAACGATAAGCCCCACACCTTCAAAACCTCCCTCATCTGGTGGCCTATCATTAGTCGTGGAGAATGGAATTATAATACCAATTCGGGCAAAGTAACTGTCAAATGGGAAGATGCATCATATATTCTAGGAGTGGATAGTGAAAACCGCTCTGGTGAAGAAGAATTTATTATTAACCCTGCAGACGGCACTGTTACCGATGTTATATTCGCTAACTTCAGCTCACAATCCGGCTGGCCAGAAACAATTTTTCTCCTCATGGAAGATGGCACAGTTGAATATATTCACATTGTCAAGGCTTTAGAAGATAAATCTTTTAAATCTCAGGGCAAAGTCCCCGGAATCCCCGGCATTACCAAAATCTGACAAATAGATTCAATTACAGGTGAACAGTTCGAAAGTGCACAAGCCGTAATTGCTGAGCGAGTGTACGGTAAGTTTTACGACCACTTTAAGATATTCCGAGAATTAGGCATTACCTAGTATTCACATACTACAAATAAAAGAATCATGAAACTGAAATTTCAGGAATACTCTGAAATTCGTTCCTAGCCCTAAAAGCTAGGAACTTTTCACAACTTAGAATTTTATGATAAAATTAAGTTATCGCTCTGCTAGAAGTGAGCATAGTTTTTGATAAAATAAATTAATCTTAAAAAGCCAAAACAATCACAATCGACATCAATCATATATCAAACCCACTAATTTGACCTATCCTTCAATAGAACTCTAATTTTATCAAAAATCCCCGCATAAAAGTCATCTTTCCCATCAAAAACATTATAATAAGGGATTTCGTACTTCTTACACGCAGCCAAATTCCGACTATCCTCTTCATCTATATCATAAAAATGATGCACAAACTTCTCCATCGAACAGTCGTATAAATAATGACCGGGCTACACTCTTGACAGGGCCATCCTAGCAATCTCTTCTTTAGTCTTATTTCCGCCATAACCTAAGCAGATCACCGTCTCTCGCAAGTTCCGAAATCGCTTCTCCTGAGCAGAAACTGCCTTCAACCACCGACAGATCACCGGTCAACTTCTCATTCCAGCGCGCACATTCCATCAAAAACTCTGGCAAAATCTCCTTCCTCGCCTCACTACAACGGTCCTCCATTTTGAGGTCTGGCATTACTTTAATAAAGCCATTTCACATCGCCTCAAAAGAGACAATGTTAATATTCTTTAATTCTTGTTTAATTCGTCGTGTCAGAGTTGATTTCTCGGCAGTCGGCACTCCAATAATAAATACGCTCATATTATCTCCAAAAAGTGCCACCCCAATCTCGGGATGGCACTTTCCATAATTAAATCGTTTTACAAACTCATCTCATCAATACTATTAATCAAATAAAGTAGAGAATCAGCACGTAACTTATCGTCCCGAATCTGACGGGCTGCTTCATAAGCAGGAGCAATTACCGCCTTATCACGCATCGTATTTAACATTTCCTGATAAAGAATAAAACGCTTTTCTGGCTCAATCTCGACTCGATCCATAATCGGGAACAACTCTTTCAAAGCTGCTTCCTTTACTTTCACGATATCCGAACCGCCACCGTAGCCACCAAAACCACGACCAAAACCACCAGCTGGAGCACCGCCCATTGACATCGGAGGTACTGGACCACCAGGCATCTTCATACCACCCATCGGAGCACCTTGTGGCATTCCACCCATTGGTGGAGGCACCGGAGCACCACCTTGGTTTGGTTGCTTCATGTTAGGATTATTATTGCCCCCTTTTTGAGTAATTTCATCGATTGCACGCTGCAATTCATTATCGTTATTTCGGTTCTGTTGGCCCATAATATTTTTGCCCACCTTCATTTTATTGTTTACTTATTATATTTTAGTAACGTATATAACCATTATAGACCATTAATTCTAAATGCGCAAGAACTTTATCAACTTATCCAGAAAATCCAACCGCACCTCTTCCATCGGCAAGCGCGCTCCAAAAGCATCCACAATCTTCTCGCCTTGAGCACCCGGAAAATAGACTGTCATTCGCGGCGCAAAACGTTTTCTAGGAGTTAACACGATCGCAAAGTGACCCTCCTCCTTCAATATCCCGAAAGATTTGAACTCTTCAAAACTATAAAATTTCTCCCCCTCAGTCAAGCCGGCATTATCTAAAGCATATTTAATTACACGTGGTGCCCGCACAATATATACAACCAATGCCAACACGCACAAAACTACCACCATAATAAACGTCCATTGTTCCAACAAAACCGCCAGACCAATCAACAACAAGCTAATACTCGCCAAGCCAACGTACCACCAACTATTTTTTTCATGTGCAATATATTCCTCCGCCTCCCATTTAATCGGCTTCGCATTCTCTCTTCCCATATCACCATTATAGCACATTTTGGTCTTGTTCCGCAACTCCAGATAGAGACAATAAAAAAGAATAGTGCTATGCT
>CANOGH010000016.1 GCA_947565505.1 uncultured Candidatus Saccharibacteria bacterium
GCCCCAGTCTACACTTTTTATCCCGGTTATGTTGCATTTGAGGGTTAAGTGGAGAAAAAACTATTGACTTTTTAAACTATGTGTGCTATAATGGAAGTATGGTAGTATGGATTTGTTCGTCTATCGAGTAAGATCGGAGGTGCGAGAAGTTAAAGGCTGCTAGTGGGCGGCCTCGGGTATTTTTAGATGCCAATCAGGCTATCTCGTCGACATAGTCGGTAAACACGAAACTTCCAGATCGAGTGTCCGGAGGGTGGTATTTTTATTGATAGCTTGCGAGGGCGTCGATCGTATTTCTCGGTTTTTTTGTTTTTGATTGGAGAAAGTTTTGTTCACCGTAAGGAAGGGAATTGGCTTTTGATGAAGAATTATCGAAAATGTTAAAAAATGTATTCAGGCCGAAGAAGGGGTGATTGTAATTTTGGTAGAGATGAATTATAATTGAGCTAGAAATGCTAAAATGAGTGTTCGAGAGAATGGTAACAGATGAGAATGTGAATAAAAAATGTGTTCAATGAGTGATAGTACAGGGGTGGGACGATACACGGGTGATGTGGTGGTGATTTTGGGGCCGACGGCTTCAGGGAAGACTGGAGCGGCGATTACAATTGCGAAAGAGTTAGAGAAGATATATCTAGATTGCGAGGAGGGAGGGGGGGATTCGACTGGTTTGCCGATGGGGGGTGAAGTGATTTCGGCAGATTCACGAGCAATATATAGATATATGGACATTGGCACGGCTAAACCTGATGAAAACGAACAGGATGGAGTGCCACATTGGGGGTTAGACTTGGTGGAGCCGGGTGAGCGCTTTACAGTGGCAGATTGGAAAAATTATGCGGAGACGAAGATTGAAGAGATCCGTGAGAGGGGTAAAGTGCCAATTATTGCTGGTGGTACAGGTTTGTATATAGACGCTTTAGTGTATGATTACAGTTTTGCTGATGGCGCAAAGCGAAGCCAAGTGGATCGGGAACGGGTGAAGGAAGGGTTTTTGCTGGTAGGAATCGAGTGGATGCCGGAGAGGCTAAGGGAGCGAATTGTGAAGCGTGCGGAGTTGATGTTTACGGAGGACCTGGAAAAAGAGACGCGATTTCTAGTAGAACAGTATGGTTGGGGTAGTCAAGCGATGAAGAGCAATATTTATCAATTTGTTTGGGCGATGATGCAGGGAGAATATGATCTTCGGAAGGCGAAAGAGTTATTTGTGTATGATGACTGGCATTTGGCAAAGCGGCAATTGACGTGGTTCAAGAGAAACTCAGAAATTAGGTGGTTACCCCTTGAAAATGTCAAGGATTTTGTGGTACAATATATACAAGATGAGCAAGGAAGATAATACGCCGGTTGAGAGGTTGTTTGGCTCGAAGACGAGGGCGAAGCTTCTTGAGTTGTTTTTTTCTAATACTAGTAAGTCGTATTATGTGAGGGAAATTACGCGTGTCATTAATGAGCAGATTAATTCGGTGCGGCGGGAATTATTGAATTTAGAGAGCATCGGTATCATTAAAAATGAAACTTATGATAATAAAGTGTATTATTCGGCTAATGTAAAGCATCCTTTCACGCATTCGTTGACGGAGATTTTCGTGCGGAAAACTAGCGTGAGTGCGCCAAAAAGTCAAGATGTGCGGGCGAGTACTTGGGATGAGTATATCCGGCCAGTTCGGAAGTATTTACGAGCGCTGATTGTGACTAATCGGTTGCCTGGTCAGGATGGACTAGATATGCTAGTGATTGGTGATGATCGCACGAAGAAGTTGACACGGTGGGCTGAAGTGATTGAGAAGAAGCAGGGTAAGCCACTCAATTATGCGATTATGG
Source organism: uncultured Candidatus Saccharibacteria bacterium (assembly GCA_947565505.1). Taxonomy (GTDB): domain Bacteria; phylum Patescibacteriota; class Saccharimonadia; order Saccharimonadales; family Saccharimonadaceae; genus Nanosyncoccus. The sequence goes on from CANOGH010000016.1 coordinate 1,825, forward strand.
CTCGAGATGATTTTTTGTATCGATATAGTGTGCGGGATCGGTTTATTTTAGAGATTTTAGAGATGGAAATTGCGGATTTGTTTGACCCCGAGGGGATTGTAAAGATTGATTAAGGTAATTAAGTGAAAGGAGAAGCGAATGTTTGAGATTGAAAGCCATAGTCCAGATGAAGTGATTGTGAGTACGAAAAAAGCGAGTATTAAGTTTAATCTTGCGGAAGAGACGATTGACGCGAAGCTTGAGGTGGGGAAGATCGAGGGGCCAGGCGAGTTTGAAATTGGCGATGTAGCGATTTTGGGGATTGCTACTGAGAGCGGGAAAACAATTTATGATGTATTGGTTGGTAATGTGCATATTGGGATTATTGGTGGTATTGAGGAGGCGATTACACTTGATGAGTTAGGCGTAGCGGATATTTTGTGTACCAGTTCAGTGAGGGCGGTGCGTGAGATTGAGCCAAAATTGGTAGTCGCAATGGGCAATGTTGATGGCATGGTGACGGAACTAAAGTTGGCACCAAGAGCGGAGAAGAAGTTGAAGGTTAAAAATAAGGAAGCTTTACCTCCAGTACTAGAGGTCGTAGCGTTGGTGTAGCACGGAATGCGAGTCACGCCGAATGTTGAGTGGGGATTTTGGAGTGGAACGAGAAAATCCCCACAAAAGTGAGGCGTGCGAAGCTTCCGGTTAAGGAGAATAAAGAATATGAATCATTTCTGGCTGTTAGTGGTAGTTTTCATAGTAGTGCTGCTTTCTATGGTGTTGCATGAGTTAGCGCACGGTTTGGTGGCATATTGGCTGGGAGATGGCACGGCAAAGCGAGAGGGAAGGTTAACGTTAAATCCGGTAAAGCACCTAGATCCGTTTCTGTCGGTGATTCTGCCGTTCTTTTTGTTTATTTCTGGTGGCCCGATCTTTGGCGGAGCTAAGCCAGTACCAATTAATACGCGTAGTTTAAAGCACGGTGTATGGGGCATGGCGCTTGTCGGGATTGCTGGGCCTTTGACAAATTTTTTAGTAGCATTTGTAATGTTCTTGATCAGTCACTTTACGGGTTTATTTGGGGTGAATACTTTTTGGGGTGCAGTGATGACGCAATCTGTATTGATTAATTTAGGATTTGGGATTTTTAATTTAATTCCGATTCCTCCTTTGGACGGCTCAAGAGTACTATATGCAATTGCCCCCGATGGTGTACGTGAGGTGATGGAGAAAATGGAAGCTTATGGCATCTGGATCGTGATGTTACTAGTAATTCTTGCTCCAAGTTTAGTTTCGAATATCATGGGTGCCGGAATTAATGCAATGTTAAACTTGTTTCAGCTAATAGTATAAGAAATAGATGTTGACAAATTTACTAATCTGTGATACACTAGAGTTGTAGGTTAGTGATAACCTAAGTTTGGCACGGATCAAATGATTCGAGGCCAGTTGTTGAGGTTATGTCGTTTTGGGAGATATTATGTTCAAGGCGACTATGTTGAGAACAAGGAGGGGTAACATGAAACATAGCGAATTAAAGGAATACGTTAAACATCCAAAATCATGGTTTGATAATTTTAATTTTAAATTTAGGAATCGGATACGTAGAGCTCGAAATACCTTTTTTCTTGAGGCTGATGCTCTAGGTAAGTTGTCGTTGGCGGTGAGACAGCGTGATAATGTGGCTGTGCTAGAACCACAGAGAATAACAGCGAAGCATAAGCGACAGCTGGAGGTGGCGGGAATTACCGTTGGCGAATCCTCATGTTATATTTGGTTTGGTAAGACTTGGACGCCCGTGGATACGAAACGGCATGTCATCGTGCGCTATTTGATGGTAGGTGAGAGGTTACAAGAAATTAATGCGGTAATGTTGTTGCATGAGTTTACGTGCCGTGATGAATCGATATGTCAAGGTGGTAAGCCTGCAGAAGCATTGTCTTTTCATCGCCGGTTTACGGAAGGGGTCTCTTGGGAGGGGGTTGAGTGCGTAGTACTACCGTATAATGCCAAGGAAGATCGGATTTATTGTCAATCACGGATACAGGACGATAGTGGCTTGATGACTCCGTGTGGTGTTGGGGCAGGTTCACTCTAAGAATAAGTACTTTGTAATAAAAATATATCCTGACTATTACTGCTTGAGGGCGGCGATGGTCAGGATTTTTTATGCTTCCGCGGTCAAAAAATCCCAGTAGCGATGTTTTCCCTGCATTATAGCACGGGTGGGTAAAATCTTATGCGCTCTTCCACGGAAGAGACGCCACGAAATCCCTTAACATGATTATTCAGGAAAATCATGCCGCTACTAGGAATAGTTTCATTGTAGCACAGTTTTTAAGGAAAAGATAGGGGGACTCGTCTTGAGTTTGAAATTAGGATAGGAATGGATTATAATAAGGTTATTAAGGAATAAAATAAACATGAAACAGCGTATCAGAGTGACAGGAATTATTGAAAATGAGCGGGGAATTTTGGTGTTGAAACGTCATCAGGGGCGGTCAGAGTCGCCAGTAAGATGGGAATTACTTACAGGAAAGATTAAATTTGGTGAACAGCCAGAGGAGGCGATCGGAAGGGCGCTAGAGGAATATTTGGGAATTCATGTAGTGAAGGAGATTAAGCTATCGGATGTGGTGACATTTTTGGCTCCGCAAGGCTCAAGTCAACTGAGCAACCTTTATATTGTTTATAAAATACGGTTAAAGTCGGAAACCAAAATCTGTCCTAATGAGAGATACACCGCTTATAAGTATGTCAAATTGAGAGAGTTGGGCGACATCCGACTGGATGAGGCAAGTCAGGCAGTATTAGAGATTGAGGATCACGCAACAGTACCGATGAATTACAAAGATGTGGCCAACAGTGCTACGGTGTATATTGATGGTTGTAGTAGAGGTAATCCTGGGCCGTCTGGGGCGGGATATTATATTGTGGGAGAAAATGGAGAAACTTTGGCCCAAGGTGGGGAATTTATTGGATTTGCGACTTCTAGAGTAGCGGAATACTATGCTTTAAAAACTGGCATGCAGAAGGCTTTGGATTTAGGATTGAAGTCGGCTAGGTTTGTAGGCGATAATTTGATGATGATTAACCAGATGAATGGTCTAGCAAAGATTAAGAATAGGGATTTGTTAGCGATTCATGATGACGTGAGGAAATTAGTAGAACAATTTGAGGCCTGCGCATTCATTCATGTAGGTCGCGAGCAAAATATTTATGCAGATAGAGAAGCAAATTTGGCGGTTGACCGGCAGTTTGGCCTTACTGAATAATAATTTTGTACAGAAAATAGAGAATTTTGAACGGTGAATTTTGAGAATTTCTGTGCTTGTTGTGAAAATTACAACAAAAGGTTAACTGTGGTTCGTGTTGTGAAAAATACAACAATATGTAAAATTAGACCATGTTATGCTTGACAAGAATAGGTGTGGTGTGATACAATAAGGATAAGCCCAAAAGGTAACCGCTTGTTTTGACAAGAGGAAAGTCCGGGCAGCACAGGATACAGTAGTCGCTAACGGCGACCGCCCGTAAGGGTAGGGAAAGTACCACAGAAACTTATACCGCCGGAGTCCGTCAAGATGTTTGAAATTTGGATGATGGTCGAATAACTTGACGGATTTCGGTAAGGGTGAAAAGAGTGCGGTAAGAGCGCACAGCAAAGTATGGTGACATATTTTGAGGGCAAACCCTACTGGCTGCAAGGAGTGCTAGATACTTTGATCCGAAGATGCACGATCACCGCTGGAACCATGGAGTAATCTGTGGTCTAGATAGATGGTTACCGGCCCCGCAAGGGGACTACAGAACCCGGCTTATTGAGGGCTTGCTATGGCTATTGGAATAGCTTAGATTTTGGTGAGAAGAGTTTGTTGAAAGACATGGGATATTGTCTTTTCTTGATGACTATGCAAGTGTGTTTTGCAGATTTGATTTATGAACATTTTTGGATGTTGGGGCGCAATGTGATAGGAGCGATAATTGATCTGAGATAGAAAGTTACAGAGTTGCTCTTAGTGCCTAGCTTTACCGGTGAAATATTGTAGTAAACCGGCTGGGGACTTCCGTGTAGTGACGGGAATTAGGGAAATGATGTGGTAAGTTGGTCTTTGATATATACCTTGTTAATTACGAAAGACGTCTTTTTGACCAAGGTTTTAGTGAGTTAGTCGATAGTTTTTTTGCGTGACAGGTTTTGCGTAGTAGTGAAGGGTAGTCGGTTCATTGAAAAATAATGAATTAGTTGATCCGTGATGGGCCTATAAAAAATCACCTCTAATAGTCTAGGGGTGATTTTTTAGAAAATAAGGGTAAAATTATTTGATTAGGCCCTTTTTCTTGAGAGTGCGGATAGTAGAGGTAGCAACATTGGCGCGAATTTTTCTACCATTGACGATCAAAGTTTTCTTTTGAACGTTAGGTTTGAAAACCTTGCGAGTTTTGTGTTGAGAAAATGATACGTTATGACCGTACATTTTGCCTTTTCCGCTGATTTCACAGATAGCCATTACTTCGTCTCCTTTACGGTGTCAATGATCGCCTTGAATGCGGCTGGCTGGTTAACAGCGAGTTCTGCTAGAATTTTACGATCAATTGTGACATTGTTTTTCTTTAGACCCGCGATAAGTTGCGAATAAGAAGTGTCATATTCTCTTGCGGCATTATTAATTCTGGTAATCCAGATTGCGCGCAAATCGCGTTTACGGTTGCGGCGATCGCGATAGCTATAGCGTAGAGATTTAATTACGCCCTGTTTTGCTAAACGGAAGCTACGGGTGCGATAGTGCTGCATGCCCTTAGCGGAGTTTAAAATTTTCTTATGTTTGGCCCGAGCTGGGACACCACGTTTAACTCTCATGTTTTAGACTCCTAATGACTTTTTAATATTTTTTGCAATTTTGCCGTTGACGAAAGCTGCAGTCTTCATGTTCCGCTTGCGGGCTTTTGATTTTTTGGCAAGAATGTGGTTGCCGAAGGCACGTTCACGAGCAATTTTGCCGCTACCGGTGATTTTGATGCGCTTAGCCGTACCTTTGTGGGTTTTTAACTTTGGCATAGGTTTTCCTTTAGTCTGAGTAGATAATTGATTTTCCGACATTAAATTTTTAATGCTAACGGGTAGTCAATTCATCACTTTTAAATTAAAATTAGTATCTGAAAGGAACAATTAGGGAACCATGAAAGTAGGAAATTACTTTTGCTGTATTCGCGCTAATAATTTTGATGTTAACGTAGTATCCGACTGAATTATGATTTTTTTCGAATACTGACTGATAGGTTGCGTCCGGCAAATTGAGGTTTTCCTTCAACGGCAATTTCGGAGGTTTCAGAAATTTTATTGATAATTTTATCAACCATTTCTTGACCTAGCTCTTTGTGAGCCATTTCGCGACCTCGGAAAATGACCATGATTTTGACACGATCACCGTCTTCTAGGAAACTGTTAATTTTGCGAACTTTGATGTTCAAATCATTTTCACTGATTTTGAGCCCAATTTTCATAGTTTTGAGTTCGGATTGCTTTTCGCGTGCTTTTTTGCGATTTTTTGCCTCCTCCTTCATTTTTTGGTATTGGTATTTGCCCCAATCAATGACTTTGACTACTGGTGGATCGGCATTGGCAGCAATTTCTACTAAGTCGACACCTTGGTCTTGAGCGATTTTCTGTGCATCCTTGCTTGACATTATGCCAAGTTGCTCTCCATTAGCACCAATTACGCGGACAGAAGGGTAACGGATATCTCCGTTAAGTTTGGTACGAGTTGTTTTACTAATGGTGATGTATCCTTTCACTGTTAAATTTGAACTGTTAACATTATAACAAATTTTTTGTTCAGTTTCAAGGGTGATTTGGGGTAATTTGGGATCAGCGCACGAGTGGTCGTTGGCGGTAAGTTAGGGCTTCAGTAAGGTGTTCAGTCGTGATTTTGGGAGATTTAGCTAGATCGGCAATGGTTTGTGCTACGCGGATGATTTTAAAATAGGCGCGCGCAGATAGATTCAGGTTATTAATTGCGACTTCTAAAAGATGTTGACAGGAGTTGTCGAGATGAATCTGTGTTTGAATCTGACTGGATGTGAGTGAACTGTTAAAAAAGCCTGATTTTTGATAGCGTTCAGCTTGAATTTTGATTGTCTCTGTTATAGTATTTTTAACAAATAGATGTTCGGAGTTTTGCCGTAATTGTTTGGTGTGGAGGTAATCAGTGTTTGTGGGCCTCTCTAGGTTAATCACTAGGTCAATACGGTCCAGAATTGGCCCGGAAATGCGTTTGTGATAGGCAGAAATTTGTTGCTCAGTACAGGTGCAGACATGGGTGGGGTCACCTAAATATCCGCAAGGGCAGGGATTCATGGTGGCAATTAGCATAAAATCGGCTGGATAGGTTATACGTTCGTGGAGTCTAGTAATGGAGATGGTCTTGTCCTCTAGAGGTTGACGTAATGCTTCAAGCACATTGCGAGGGAATTCAGGAATTTCGTCGAGAAAGAGTATGCCATGGTGGGCCATGGAGATTTCTCCAGGCAGTGCATTTGATCCTCCACCAATAATTGAGGCGGAGCTAGCAGTGTGGTGGGGTGCACGAAATGGTCTTGTCAAAATTACTGTATCAGAGTTGCCAAGAAGGGAAGAAAGCTTAGTGATGGCGATAGCCTCTTCATTGGATGGTGGAGGAAGGAGATTGACGCTAGTTTTAGCGAGAAGAGTTTTTCCAGTTCCAGGTGGTCCAACCAGAAGGAGATTGTGGTGTCCTGCAATGGCGATGGTGATAGCGCGTTTAGCGACGGTTTGACCACAGATATCATCCAGGTAGTGTGTATCGTACTCTGTTTGTGTATTTTTGACATTTTCTGATTTGTTGATAGTTTGTGTCCACTGGAATTGGTGTGGTTGAGTATTTTGGGCTGAAATATCTTGATCTGTTTGAGTATTTTCAACTAGGTTTCGTTGCGAATTTTCAGAATTTTGATCTGTATTTGGCACTTCTCCAATCTGGCTGCTAGGAGAAAATTCTGTATTCGTTGTATTTTTTACAGCATTTTGAGTAAGATAATGCGTTTCTTCCTCTGTAATTGTGAAATTTACAACATTATTTTGGCCTTGAAATTTCGTTGTAGATTTTACAACGTTTGGTTGGTGAGTAATGGATGTATTTGTTGTGGATACAACATTTTTACGATTTTTTGGTGTTGTGGGATTTACAACAATAGAGTTTGGGGCTGGTGTGGCTGTTGTGGAAACAACATTTTCCTCTCTGTTAACGGCTAGGTTATCCTGAATCAAGGGTTTTTCGCCTTTCAGGTGCAAATAGAGGTCAAGGAGAGTACTAACACCGTAAATTTCGATGTCACTGATTAGGGAGGCTTGAGGAAAGTTTGCTGTGGGGATGTAGATTTTGCAGAAATGGGCTTTTGCGGCAGTTTCAACAATATTGATAATGCCTCGTACGGGCTTGGTGCTGCCGTCTAGTGATAATTCTCCGACAAAGAGGGAATCGGTAACATCTGAAGGCCTGAGCTGCTGATTTAGCATTACGATTGATAAGGCGATAGGCAGATCAAGGTAGGTTCCATCTTTGATCAGGTCTGCCGGGGCAAGATTGATGGTCATTTTCTTGTTTGGGAAAGTTAAATGGGAATTCGTAATGGCGGAACGTACGCGTTCACGGGCTTCGGTGATCGTTTTACCACCCATTCCAACGATGTTGAAAGCGGGTAGTCCTAGATTAGTGTCACCTTCGACTTCTACCAATTTGCCATAGTATCCTTTAGGAATGGCAGAATATATCTTAGCTATCATAATGCGGTTAGCATAGCATGGATTTTTTAAAAAATACAATCATAAGTATGATAAATAATTTTTTATGAATTGGTATAATCTGTTCAATTATTTTTGACATATTCATAAGCATGAAAAACTAGTTTCCTATTGCTTATTATTGACATTATTATATATTAATACCGGGAAACTAAAATGATAGGTGGGTTGAAATGCGATTTGAGATGTGCTATACTCAGGACAGTTGGGGCTGACAAAGCTTAGACGGATTATTAACAGATACCAGGCACGACGATTAATACCGTAAGTATAAAATAAGTGAAAAAACCACTTCAAAGCATGTGCTTTATGCACCTGCGTATGCCTAAGATTTAGTTTTATTTAGGCTGGTCTGACATCAAGTTACCATAGGTGGCAGATTATTATATTATGGTGATAGGATCAGTCACTAATCGAGATTGATCTGAAATTTATTGATTGAGGTATCCGGAGTTTTGTTGCTTGCAGCTACGGAGGTTATACCAGTAAAACAAGTAACTATGCGTGTAGAATGGTGTCATTGGAGATTTTTCGGACCCGGAGGCAGTATCCGGCAGCTCCACCAGGAAGATAGCCTATAGGGCTATTTTTTTCGTAAATTTATTGTTGTAGTTTTTACAACAGTAGAAAAGATGATGATTTTGGCGTGAATGATTTATGTAAATGGCGATAAATTATCCTGTGGAAAACTTTCAAAAATTAATAAAAAAATTGTACAAAAAGTTGTTGACACTAGCACGATGACGACATATAATAGAGATAGTTCCTGAATAAATAAATTGATCAGGAACCTAAAATAAAAAATAGCCAAAAACTCCACACTCTATGGTAAAACTGGTTTTCCTCGCAGTTACCAGTTTTACTACTTCTTTATAATCACCCTGAGCATCGACTCTAACGCTCAGGGTGATCTTTTTTGTTTCAATTATCCTGGATAAGCTGGGCTTTTATGATTAACTTCAGTCAGTCCTGGGTGTGTAAATAGGCAGAGTAGGGAAAGGCCCGCTATGTGAATGCGGGTTGTAGTTAAAACACACGTAAATTCTTCTTTCTTTGTAATTAGACATAGGTCAAATCTAATATAACAAAAGGAGAATTTATGGCAGAAAAGTTATTAGTTTATCACTTGCAAAGTGGCTGGGTAAATATTGTATTGTATTCGCTCCAAAATATTGGCGTAAGTTTGTGTATTCTAAATATTGTGAAGGTCCACAAGGGAACATATGGTAGTTTCGTGGTACCAAGTTATAGAGGTAATAGAGGATGCATGATGTCAGATTGAGTTCATCTGCTCGTGGGTATTCTGTTTGAGTATAATGTAATCATAATTCATGGATTACTCCAAAGGTGAATCGGTACTCATGATCTAAAGTAGATGGGATAATATGAAATTGAGGTATTAGATCGTTTAGCCGACGTCGTTAAGAGGGGAATGGGAGGATTTTTTACACGTATACTACATTCGTGGTGGTCTTGTATGGTTCAACGATATTGATGAGACGAGAAAGTGCATTTATGTGCGGATTTTTGATGACGGAGATAAAACTGTCTTTGAGGGCAGTTTTTGTTATACAGTAATCTTGATTAGATGGTTATATAGGTGAGAGAGGGTCGTAAACTGGTAGATCTATGCAGAACCTGATGAAAGGATGAGTGTTTTTTTGGTAGATATTATAGAATGGGACGATAATGAGATAGGTTGATAGTTCAGATTGTTGTAAAAAATACAACAGAATTTTTAGAGAATTAACAGATGAGAATGCGTATTTGTTGTAAAAAATACAACAAATTTTGGCAAAAAACTATTGCTTTTTATGAATAGGTGTGCTATCATTAAGACAGTCCAAATCAAAACAAACAAGGACAAAAACAAAAATGTAATTTAATAACATAAACGGTTTAGCAAAGCTTAGGATTCCGCAGGTGAACAGGTAATTTCTGCCACAGAGATAGTTGAAATAGTGGATAAAGTTGAGTTTTAGGAAGGAATTACCTTGAGCTTGCGAAGTCGTAGGCGGTTTCTAAGGATACGGCGTTTTTGGCTGATTCTTGGAGCAGGATTTTGATAGCTTAGACTCAGGTTTGAGGGCTAGGTATTATGGAATCAACTGAAAACTGGTTTCATAGTGGGTTATGCTGGAAATATTCATAGTTGATCTGGCGGACTCTAAAGATAAATCTGACATAGAGGGAATTAAGAACTGAAAGGTAAAAACAAAAACAAACACTCTTATACCTCGACAAAGACTCACAAATTTGGGATACAGGAAAGAAGGATTAGCCTTAGCTTGTGTTCGGGTTTGTAGCTCATTAATAAAATAAAAATGATGATCGAGAGATTATCATACTCAGTATCATATCTGTTAGTGTTAAAATAACATCAACTGATATGAAAAAATAACTTATGCTTCACGAAAGTGGAGCGATCAACAAAAAAGGAAGCGGGCGATGTTGTGGCCCAAAGTAACTTGTGTATATGATTGCCAGATAACTAACCTGTTTCCTCTAAAGAAAATCAGACTAAACGCCAAGTCTTGTGGCAGGTAATGCCCGAAAAAGGAGGGAAGCGGATGGTGTTGATTTTGGTACATTTTTAGTGATGATAGAAGCATGTGTGTTATAATGTGGTTATGTCAAAGCGTTTAATTCTGTTTTTTGAGCTAGTGGCGATTACAGTGATTTTGCTGATGCTGAGGTTTACGAATCCGTCAAGTGCTGGTCCGGTAGGTGTTCTGGTATTTTTTACAATGATTTATGTGGTGATGTTCGGAATTGCACATGTGTTTGTGGGGGTGTTCATGCGTTTGCTAGGCAAGAGAATGGGAATGAGGGGGCAGGTCTACACGGCGATTGTAGCGATGGGACCGATAGTTTTGTTGTTGCTGCAATCTCTTGGTTCGGTAAGTATTTTGACGGTATGTGCAGTGGTCGTGTTGGTCGGCATGGCATGTTTTCTGGTGAGTAAACGGGTAGCCTAGGCCGAGGTCAGCTACAGGTCTTTTGTAAATGTGCAGAAGTTTAGACTATGGGCATTTACAAGGGACTTTTTTGATGAAAACTGGGTTTAAAAAATGTATACAGGAGCAAGAAGTGTGATAAAATAAACATATGGATAATCAGCAAGGTAAAATTTTGAGCTTTAATAAGGCTAAACAGGGTGCGATGGAAATGCAGTCTACTGTTGGTGCGGAAAATTCGGGGGTAAATGGGTTGCTGAATCGGGGGATCTTTATAAATAAGGAAGCTATGCCAGAGCAGGCGCGATTACAAGCGGAAATGCATGGTCAGGTGGGACGCGTAGGGATACGAGTATCGAATAATCAAGCTAGCTTTTTACGGGGTAAAAAGCGGGAGGCTAGAGAATTAACTGAAGAGATTAATCGAGTGACGGATATTGCTTTGCAAGCAGATGCGGAGCATGTCTTGGCGCAGGATAGGCCGATTGACGCTTTTGGGAATCAAAATGCTGTGAACAATAATATTATTCATTATGATTTTGGGCGAAAGAGTAATAATGCCATTCATGAACAGCAGCGTGAAGAGTTGAGTAATAATTTTAATCATGAGCGAAATGATTTTCGGGCGGCGGAGGCAGAGATTGAGCGTGATGAGAGAGTGGTGAATGGAGAGCTGGCTGGAGTGGAGACGATCGTAGAGACGGAGGAGTATTTGCGGCAGGATGCGGAAGACCGGGCAATGGAGAATGATAAGGAAATTTTTGGACATAGTATTCTGGTAAAAAACATGAAAAGATTGTCGAAGCAGGCAGTAAAATCGGTAGAGGAAGTTGCTAAAAACGGAAGCCCGGCGGATATAGTGAAGATCCGAAATAGGGGAATGTATGAAGCGTTAAGTACTTATGGGCGTGGTTTTGGGAGGGCTGCTTAGTGCCGGGTTGGTTATGGACATTGTTAATTATCGGCGTTAGTGTAATGGTGCTGGCGGGGGCGGTAGCACTGTTGGTTGCGCGGCGCAGAAGGGAGAAGGATTACGAACGGGGCATAAAAATGGTGCCAATGCTGATACATTTGCCGCCTTCAACAGATGATATTCAGGGAGGAGGTAGAGACGAGCGCGATGTAACGAATGAGGCGCTATCTCAAGCCCAGGTGATGTATTCAATTATATCTTCGACCTTAACCAAGGGATTAGGGACGAAGTTATATGGACAAAGGCATCTGGCCTTTGAGATTGTGGCGTGTGATGGTCTGATTAGATATTATACGATGGTGCCAGCGGTGATTTCGGAAATCGTAAAACAGGCGGTGATTTCGGCTTATCCAACTGCGAGATTGGAGGAGGTGGAGCAGGAAAGTATTTTTAATGAATCGACTTCGATGGCGCAGGTGGCAGGTGGGGAATTATCTCTGAAGAAAGAGTTTGCGTATCCAATTGGTACTTATGAGGACACTCAGCGTGATGCGAGTTTGGCGATTTTGAATGCAATGTCGGTCACGAAGAATGGTGAAGGCATAGTCTTGCAGGTACTATTTAGACCAACGGATGGTGAGTGGACGAAAAGATCGGAAGACAAGGTGACGGAAATACGAGATGGTAAGAAGAAAGTGCATGGTGGGGTGGTGTTTTTGGGGGCAGTAGTGCGATTTTTCCGGGATCTGGCGGTGGCATTTGTGCATCCTCCAGAGGATAAGGAACAAGAAAAGGAATCTTTAACTAATTTAAAGCAAGAGGAAATTGCCGCCATTGAGAATAAAACCAAATATGCGGGTTTTGAAACCTTGATTCGAGTTGTGGCGAGTTCCGAAAGTAAGGAGCGTTCGGAGGCGATTTTGTCAGGGGTGATTTCGGCGTTTTCGCAATTTACTTCACCGACTTATAACGGTTTTCAGTATGATGCGGCGAAGGATGTGCGCAAGTTGGTGGTTGACTTTATTTTTAGGATTTTTCCCTTTAATGAGCGAACAAATATTTTGAACAGTGTGGAATTGGCTTCGATTTTTCACTTGCCGGCTCAAAATGCGATTCCAACGTCTCAGGTGGAGCGGCAGGCAACAAAGCAAGTGGATGGTCCACCGAGGTTAGTGGAAACTGGCGTGTTGCTTGGGGTGAATGAGTTTAGGGGTGTTGAGAAACCGATTAGATTAAGTGAAAAAGATCGACGACGACATACTTATGTAATTGGTGCAACTGGTATGGGTAAGTCGGTATTGTTAACCAATATAGCTTATCAAGATATGGTGGATGGAAGAGGATTTGCTTTCATTGATCCGCATGGTGATGCGGCAGAGCTTTTGATGAGTAAAGTGCCTGAAAATAGGATTGACGACGTAATTTACTTTGATCCGGCCGATATGGAGCATCCGGTAGGGATGAATATGTTTGAGTTTCAGAATGAGGATCAGAAGGATTTTATTGTGCAGGAGGGGATTTCAATGTTGCAGAGTTTGTTTGATCCGAATAATCAGGGTTATTTTGGGCCGCGTGGACAGCATATGTTTAGAAATGCAGCGTTATTATTGATGGCGGATCCAAATGGAGCTACTTTTATTGATATTCCGCAATGTTTTACTGATCCGGCGTTTGTTAAAAGTAAGCTGAAGTATGTTAAAGATAAAGCGGTGTACGATTACTGGACAAAGGAATTTCCAGAGAGTCAAAAATCTAGTGATGCTGGCGAAGTGATTACATGGTTTGTTTCGAAATGGGGGCCATTTTTAAGTAATATTACAATGCGGAATATTTTAGGACAGGCGAAAAGTGGGTTTAATATTCGGAAGATTATGGATGAAAAGAAGATTTTCTTGGTGAATCTATCTAAAGGTAAACTTGGTGATATTAATGCGAACTTGTTAGGTATGATCTTGGTGATGAAATTTCAACAGGCAGCTATGAGTAGGGCGGATATACCAGAAGATGAGCGGAAGGATTTTTGTCTGTTCGTAGATGAGTTTCAGAATTTTGCGACTGACAGTTTTGAAAGTATTTTGTCTGAGGCAAGGAAGTATCGGTTGAATTTGTTGCTCGCTAATCAATTTATGACTCAGCTGACGGATAAAATTAGAGAAGCAATTTTGGGTAACTGTGGTACGATTATGTGTGGTAGAATTGGCGTGACTGATGCGGAATTGATGGAAAAGGCGTTTTCGCCGGTATTTAATGCGGAAGATTTGCATAAGCAAGGGAATTATCAGGCTATTGCTACGGTAATGATGTTTGATCTTCCGAGTGCGCCATTTACGATGAAATTAGTGCCGCCTATGGGTAAGGCTAAACCGGGGCTCTTGGAAACAATGAGGGAATATTCGGCGGCGAAGTATGCCAAAACAAGAGCAGAGGTCGAGGCGGAAATTCAGGAGAGGTGGAGAAGTGCAGAAAAAGATCGGGAAGTTGATGAAGAAAATAAGAAAAAGGTTGGTGCGAGGGAGAGTTTTTTGAACTCATGGAAGGAAAAGAAGAGCCAGATTCCTGCTAATCAGGTGCAAAATGGTTCTGTAACGAATGTAGAGACCGCTAGTGGTGCTTCTGAAAATGGAATGGTAGGGGATACAGGTGTTGCTGTTGGGGCTTCAGGAGGGGCAAATAAAGGCCCAATAAGCCAAAATGCCGTAGAAGATATGATATTTAAGGTAAGGTAAAGGTGATCAATAGGGGTGGTTGGGGGTTGTAAAAATAAGAGAGATGCGGTAGAATAATAAGAGAAGAAACGATAAGTTGAGGTATATCCGATGACTGCAAAACAAACAAGTGATGGGCAAGATTATGATAGTTCAAAGATTCAGGTGTTGGAAGGCTTGGAGCACGTGCGTTTGCGCCCCGGTATGTATATTGGTAGTACCGGTTTTGATGGTTTACATCACTTATTGAAGGAAATTGCGGATAACTCGATTGATGAGGCAATTGCTGGTTTTTGTACTAAGGTCGTGATTACGCTACTCGAGGATGGCGGGGTACGGGTAGATGATAATGGTCGTGGTATTCCGGTAGATTTGCATCCAAAGACAGGTAAAAGTACCCTAGAAACCGTTTTGACTGTATTGAATGCTGGTGGTAAGTTTGGCGCCGGTGGCTATAAGGTCAGCTCTGGGTTGCATGGTGTAGGATCGAGCGTGGTGAATGCCTTGAGTACTAAAATGATTGCTGAGGTTCGGAAGAACGGCAAAATACATCATATTGAGTTTGAGCTGGGGAAGACCCAAAATAAGGGTTTGGAAGTGGTTGGTGAAGCTGATAGTACTGGTACATCTATTACATTTTATCCTGATGCGTCAATTTTTAAGGAAACGACGACTTTTGATTATGAGTGGGTGTCAAATTATGCTAGACATCAGGCGTACTTGACTAAGGGTATACTGATTAGCGTAATAGATGAACGCAGCAACCGGAGGGAAAGTTTTTACTTTGAAGGGGGAATTAGAAGCTATGTGCGAAAGCTGAATGAGGGTAAAGAAGTTTTAGGCGATGATATTTTCTATACTGAGAAGCAAATTGAAGATTCTGAGGTGGAGATTGCTTTGCAATATAATGATACTTATGTAGAGACAATTAAACCGTTTGCCAACAATGTTTTGACTCCTGGTGGCGGTATGCACGTGGTGGGATTTAGGACGGCGCTGAATCGAGTGCTAAATGATTATGCACGCAAGAATGGATTATTGAAGGAAAAAGAGCCGAATTTGACGGGTGATGATATCAAAGAGGGGCTGGCAGCGGTGATTTTGGTGAAGCTACCAGATCCGCAGTTTGAAGGACAAACCAAGAATAAATTGGGTAATCCTGAGGTGAGGAGCTATGTTGATAAGGTAATGAGTGAGTATTTCGGTTATTACCTTGAAGAAAACCCCGCTGTGGCGAAAAAGATTGTAAATAAAGCTATGATGGCGGCGCGAGCGCGAAAAGCGGCGCGAGCGGCGCGTGATAATGTGATTCGTAAGGGTGCCTTTGAAGGGTTGAACTTGCCAAGTAAGTTGACAGATTGTAGTTCAAGGGATCGTAGCGAGTGCGAATTATTCATTGTGGAGGGTAATTCGGCGGCTGGTTCGGCAAAAGAGGGGAGAAACCCAAAGATTCAGGCGGTTTTACCGCTTCGTGGTAAAGTGTTAAATACTGAGCGAGCGAGGTTGGACAAGATGTTAGCGAACCAGGAGTTGGTGAGCCTGATTAAGGGGCTTGGGGTTGGAATTGGCGATCAGTTTGATATTAGCGGATTGAGATATCATAAAATTGTTTTTATGACGGATGCTGACGTGGATGGTTTGCATATTGCGACGCTTTTAATGACGTTTTTCTTCCGCTACATGCCAGAAGTGATTAAGGCGGGACATGTATATTTGGCTAAACCTCCATTGTTTGGTTTGGTGAAGGGAACTGGGAATAATCAGAAGGTGGATTATCTCTATAATGAAGAAGCATTAGAGAATAAATTGACGAGAAAGATTGCAGAGAGGAAAGCGGCTGGTACCAAGATAGATGAGTCACAGGAGCGTTTTAAGCAGGCTGGCTATACGGCTCAGAAAAGGTTTAAAGGTCTTGGTGAAATGGATGCGAAACAGTTGTGGGAGACCACGATGGATCCTGAGAATAGGGTTTTGGTGCAAGTGCATATTGATGATGCAGAAAAGGCGGATCTGGTTTTTACTAAACTAATGGGGGATCAGGTGGATCTTCGGAAAAACTTTATTCAGGCTGGTGCGGAAAAAGTTAACTTGGATGATTTGGATTTTTAGAAAGGAGTGTGGATGAGTAAGGAAGTTGATAGGGTTCTAGAAATGCAGGGAGACGAGGAAGTGGTGGAAGCTGGAGTTGTTGATGGCGTAGAAAAGCGTACTGTTGAAAATACGATGGAAGACTACTTCTTGCGTTATTCAATGTCAGTAATTATTGATCGTGCTTTGCCTGATGTGAGGGATGGTTTGAAGCCGGTGAATAGGCGGATTCTGTATGCGATGAATAAAAATGGGTGGAAGGCTCCACATGCGACGGTGAAGTCGGCAAAGATTGTTGGTGAAGTAATGGGGAATTACCATCCACACGGGGATTCGTCGATTTATGATGCAATGGTGAACTTGGCACAACCTTGGAAAATGCGCTATACATTGGTGGAAGGTCAGGGGAACTTTGGTTCGATGGACGGGGATGAGCCCGCAGCATCAAGGTATACTGAGGCTCGGATGGATAAGGTGGGGGCGGAATTATTGACCGATATTGAAAAGGAGACGGTGGATTTTCGTGATAACTTTGACGGTAGTGAGCAGGAGCCGGTAGTTTTGCCAGCGGCAGTTCCTAATATTTTGCTGAATGGGCAGATGGGTATTGCAGTTGGTATGGCCACCAATATTCCACCACACAATTTGGCTGAAGTAATAAATGCAACGGTGGCACAGATTGAGGATCCGGAGATTAGTTTGGATGGATTAATGCAGCATGTGAAGGGGCCAGATTTTCCAACTGGGGCAGAGGTCTATGGTGGTGCACCGATGA
The DNA here is from genome assembly GCA_947565505.1 of uncultured Candidatus Saccharibacteria bacterium. Taxonomy (GTDB): domain Bacteria; phylum Patescibacteriota; class Saccharimonadia; order Saccharimonadales; family Saccharimonadaceae; genus Nanosyncoccus. The sequence continues at coordinate 19,064 of CANOGH010000016.1, forward strand.
AGCAAGCTTATGCAACTGGTAAGGGTTCGGTGGTAATTAGGGCAGTAACTGAGATAGAAGAGAAGAAGAATGGTCGCTATAATATTGTAATTACTGAAGTACCTTACGGTATGAGTAAGGAAGGCTTTATTGAAAAAGTCAGAGAGTTGGTACTGAACAAGAAACTGGATCATATTGCGGATGCGAGAGATGAGTCGGCAAGAGGTAAGATTAGGGTTGTTGTTGAGTTAAAGAAGGATGCTTTTCCTAAGAAAATTTTGAATCAGCTTTACAAGATGACTCCTTTGCAAACGACATTTCACTATAATATGTTGGCGCTGATCGATGGTAAGCAGCCAAGAATTTTGGGTTTGAAGGAGATTTTGGCGGAATTCATTAAACATCGTCAAAAAGTAATTAGACGGCGCACTGAGTATGAATTGAGGAAGGCTAAAGAGCGAGCGCACATTTTAGAGGGTTTGAAGATTGCGCTTGATAATATTGACGAAGTAATTAAGACGATCCGCGAGAGTTACGACAATGCTGATCAGAGACTGATGGAACGTTTTGGCTTGTCTGAGATACAGGCAGCGGCGATCTTGGCAATGCAACTGAGAAGGCTACAGGGGCTAGAACGGGAGAAAATCGAGGATGAATTGAGGCAGCTTCATGAGCTGATTGATAGATTGGAGGCAATTTTAGCAGATGAAGCTGAGGTGCTTAGGGTTGTGAAAGAAGAGCTGATTGCTATGAGGGATAAGTATGGCGATAAGCGTAGAAGTAAGATTTTTAATCATGAGGTTGGTAAGTTTTCCGAAGAGGAATTGATCCCGGATGAAGAAAGTGTGATTTTATTGACAGCGGAGAACTATCTAAAGCGGGTGCCACAAGATGATTTTAAACGTCAGAATAGAGGCGGTAAAGGTAGGCGTGGTATGACTACTAAGGAAGAAGATGTTATTATGGAGATCATGACGATTAATTCTCATGATTATCTACTGTTCTTTACTAGTCAAGGTAGAGTATTCCGCTTGAAAGCGTATGAAGTACCACAGGCGTCGATGACAGCAAAAGGCACGGCAGCGGTGAACTTATTGAATTTACATCCCGATGAAAAGGTTAGCGCCATTGTGAAGCAGACTGATGTAGCAGAGGGTGAAGAGCGCTACTTGTTTATGGCGACCAAGAAAGGAACGATTAAGAAGACGTTGGTTAAAGAATATGCGAATTTGCGTTCTAATGGCCTCGTCACAATTAAATTGGATGCTGGAGATGAACTGGTAAGTGTTCAGGAGACTAATGGGCAGAATGATATTGTAATTTCTACTTCGGCTGGACAGGCAGTCAGGTTTAATGAGCAGGATGTACGAGGAATGGGAAGAACGGCGCGTGGCGTAAAAGGTGCCAGATTGAGGCCGAAAGATGATATTGTCGGGATGGATGTGATACGTGATAAAGGGCAGAAATTGCTAGTAGTCTCAGCGAATGGCTATGGCAAGGCCACTTTGGCTGAGGGTGTGGCCGCTCATAAGCGTGGTGGTGTAGGCGTAAGGGTTGCTTCAGTAACGGAGAAGACTGGTCCAATTGTTGCGGTGCATACGATGGATCCAGAAGCTAAAGAGGTGATTATGATGTCGACTAAAGGTCAGGCGATTCGGGTGGCTATTAAAGAGATTCCAACTTTGAGTCGGGCGGCGCAAGGTGTTAGGATTATGCGCTTAAATGACGGCGATACGGTTGCTTCGATTGGTATAGTTTTACCAGACGACGATTTAGAGAAGGAGGCCGAGTAAAGTAAGCTTAGGGCTTTGCTGGGTACGAAAAGGATCTTGATGAGGTCCTTTTTTGGTATTTAGTCTATGCTTAGGTATAAGAATTGACTGGAAAATGGAGATTTAGAATTAAAAAATACTAAATATGTTGGTCTAATTGTTTGCTCTTGTTTGATTATGTAATCACAATTTTAATAGTGTTATGTAGAGGGTTTTTATATAAATACAATGCATCGAATATAGGGGGGGTATATGCAGAATTTTCCATGACAAAAATGTTTGTTCTAGGTTGGCGGGGATTTAATATGGTGAAATTGGGATCGAGGCAAGCTAAAGCATAAAATAGTTGCCTGAAAGGCGTAAGTAAGGGACAATTCTAGGTGTATAAAATATTTATACAATTAAAGAAGCGATCAGATAATTGAATAAATTATTTGTTCAATACAGGGGTAATAGTCGGTTGTTTGGAATAATTTGCATGTTTTTTAGAAGATTGGAGGATTTGAGTTTTTGTTCAATGATTAAATTTTTGTGTGACATCTATATGCAGACATATATAACTTAGGCATAATGGTTTGAAGATGAATAAAATTTTAGGAATTTTTCTGATCTGTTTAACCTCAATTGATTATTGATCAATTTTGGAATAAACTATCATGCTTATGATTGTAATTTTTTGAAAAATTTTGTTACAGTGTGTGGCATGATAAAAATTAATTGCGAGGAAAAGCATGAAAAAAGCGATATTATTGGTTGCGCTGATGATAATGAGCGCGGTTTTACCAGTTACGAAGGTATATGCAAAGGTAAATTTGCCAGGTGATAAAGTAATCATTACTTACATGGAAGCTCCAATGGCGTATCAAACCGATTTAGCTGTGTCGAAGTTGAGTCCATGGACAAATAAAATGAGTGTGGTAGCTAGTGTGGACAATATCTACATGGAGTGTGAAACTGATTATTATGTGTATAGGATTGTGGCGCGTAGACCTCAGAATGTGGTACAAAGTGAGAGATTTCCAGATGAGGCTCATTGGGATTATGCGGTAAGGTTACCAATTTACGGGGATGAGAATTGGGAGCCGTGGAGTCAGATTCTGAGCGATGAATATAATTTGAATTGGGGACATCGTGCAGAAGTGGAACTTGAACTAAATGAGTCATTGGAGGATAATCCGTACGATTTCCTCTATGTGACAGCAAGGTTTCAGAAGGAAGATCCTGATACTGGAGATTTAGTGACCGATGTACATTGGGCGAGGCATGGAACGGTTAAGGTAGATTATAGCGATTGTAAAAAAGATATTTTAAATGGCAAGGTTGATTCGGTGCAGTGTGAACTGGTTCAAAAGGAGGGTCAAGATTATCGGTATGTGCCGGTTAAGATGACGTCAGAGGAGTTGAATTCACCAGAATATGCAGATGTTTGGCAAAAAGTTCAAGATGAAAGGATTGAGTGGGGAGCTGAAAAGGTCGAAGAATATGCTAAACAATTGGACAGCTTGAGAGAGGAGATTGGACTTTTGCGACAAGAATTGAGCCAAAATATGGCTGATGTTGACTCGGCGAAAGATAAATTGAATGTACTTGAAGAAGCACTAAAGACCTTGGTTGGTGCGGATGATTTGAGGGGTATTGTGAATCAATTGCAAATTGAGCTCGACCAGTTAAAAGGGGAGTATGATGCTACAACTTTAAAGGAACAAAATTTGCAGTTATTAGAAAAGCAGGCTGAGCTTATTGCCTTATTGGAGCAGTTTAAAAAAGAAAAGTCGCATTTGGAGCAGCAAATTAATAGTCTTTTAGATACTAACCAAGCTTTAAATGCTGAAAATCAAGTTTTGCAACAGAAAAACGCTGCTTTGCAGAATGAAGCGATGACGCGTCCAGATTGTTCAGCTGATAAAAATAACGTCATATTAAATACTGGAGAGTTAGATGTAAATACGAATGGACCTGTAAAAAATGATGCAACACCGAGCGAATATGTAGATAATGGTGGATTACAGGTAAATGGGACGGTGGGATTTATGCAAAATAGTGATAGTTTGCAGGGTTCGAATGACAGTGCGTTGAAGCCCGTGAATAATAGCAGTGAGCAGTCTAATGTGGTAGATGGGAATCGTGATCGGAGCGCTGGTAGTGAAGATGCAAAGGCCGCTCAAGATGATAATGATGATTCTTCCATTGAAGTGCCTAATTTAGGCGAAAGAAAAACAGAATATTGGTGGATTGCGCTAGTGCTAGCTATAATATCTTCGATTGGATTATTAGGTTATTTGATGAAGAGGAGAGCAGTCTCCGGTGGTCGACGTCAAAAATAGAGTAAAAGTGGAGGTAACTTAGGATATATGATTAATGTAGATAATTAGACAATGAAAAATAATTGGGGTCAGTAGGGATAGATTAGCCTAGTTTTACTCCTGTGGCCCCAATTATTTTAGGTCGAGATAAACTTTAACATTTTGAAGAATTGAGTTATAATAGGGTTATGGAAGTTTGGAACATTGTTTCAAGATCAGATTTGGCGATTTTGCCTAATGGCTGTGTGACAGATGATGTTTCTGGCGGTTTGGTAGCTTTGGGGGCGTTTGTAGCCGGTTTTTTAGTTGCGCAGATTTGTAAGATGCTGATTGGTGTACTAGAGCGCCGTAATACTGGTGTGGTGGATTTTAAGACTGCTGTGGGATATATGTCGAAATCTGGTGGAATGCCGTCGGGGCATACCGCGAGCTTTGTGGCGCTTGTGACAGTGCTTGGCTTGTTTTATGGGTTTAATTCTGGAGTGTTTGCGCTGGGCGTAGCAACTGCATTGATTATTATGTATGACGCGATTCATGTGCGCTATGCGGTGGGAGAGCAGGGAAAAGTCCTGAATGTGATGTTGAAGAAGAATGGCAAAGCGGAGTTACCGGTGGTGGAAGGGCATACCTTGTTGGAAGTGATTGCAGGTATGGTAATAGGCGTCATGGTGGGAGGGGGAATGTGCTTGGTATTTGGATAAAAGTAGTGAAAAGCATGAGTTTTATTAAAATAACTTAAAAAAAATGAATAAAGTCTGTTTGTTCCACCTCTGTTGAGCGGTTTTTTGTGCAAAAAAGTCCAAAAAAAGTATTGACTTTATTTTAGGTTTGATATAAGATAGGAACAGTTAAGGCAACGAACTGACAACTGACCAAAGCCTTAGCGAAGTGAATTTTAACAATTTAATTGTGCAATTATGGTTTGTAAATGATATGGACTGAGAAATCAGTGCAATTTACAAATTTATCATCGTCAGTCTTTTATTTGAGTTTTCAAATTATTCAGGTTGAGTAGGATTTTGTCTGAAAGACCATTTTAATGGAGAGTTTGATCCTGGCTCAGGATGAACGCTGGCGGCGTGCCTAATACATG
>CANOGH010000017.1 GCA_947565505.1 uncultured Candidatus Saccharibacteria bacterium
TTTAGAACTTAGGGCCTCTAACAGTAATCCGTCATCCAGAAGACTAAACATTAAACCGAAATTCCACAATATCGCCATCTTCCATGACGTAAGTTTTACCTTCAGTACGGAGCTTACCGGCTGCTTTCACCGCCTGCTCACTACCTAGGGCTTTCAAATCCTCAAATTTCATTACTTCAGCCGCAATAAAACCGCGCTCAAAATCACTATGTATAGCTCCAGCCGCTTGCGGTGCAGTGGCCCCCTGCCTGATAGTCCAGGCACGGCTCTCTTTTTTACCAGCTGTCAGAAAACTTTGCAAGCCCAAAGTTTGATAAGCCGCCCGAATTAGCTCTCGCAAGGCATCTTTTTTCACACCATATTCGCGCAAAAACTCCTTGCGCTCATCGGCACTCATGCCAGACATTTCAGCCTCTAGCTTGGCGTTGATGAATACTGCCTGCGCCGGTGCCACCAAAGCCTGCAACTTGCATTGTAGATCCGCATCTACTAGTCCAGCTTCGTCCACATTAAACATATAAATCACTGGTTTTTCAGTTAAATAAGGAATCGACTCATCAGGAGCTTGACTCTTTTTGCGCTTCGCTTCTACCTTTTCGCGCGTCTCAAGGTCTGCTAGCTCCAGTTCTGTCTGAATAATGGCGATATCATTTTCCGGATCCTTGGAACCCTCTGCCCGAATCACATCGGAATCCTGAAAAGCCCGTACTACGTGGCAAACAATCTGGCACTCGCGAATGTGAGCTAAAAACTTATTGCCTAGACCTTCGCCTTTCGAGGCGCCTTCCACTAACCCAGCAATATCCACAAACTCCACCGTAGCGGGAATCGTTTTATCACTTTCGTACATTTTTGACAAAAAATCTAATCGCTCATCCGGCACTGGTACAATGCCAACGTTTGGCTCAATCGTAGCAAAAGGATAATTGGCAGCCAATGCTCCAGCGTTAGTAAGAGCATTAAACAAAGTTGATTTGCCTACATTGGGTAGACCAACAATTCCTACTTTCAACATTTAAACCAACCTTTCTTTCGTCAAAAAAATATTTGTTTTCAGATTTAACATCGCAATTTTCAAGTTCAAAACTAACCTCTTTCTCGTTAAAACAATGTTTATTAAAAACAGGAATCTTACCTTTAATCGTAGCTTCACTTGGAGTTGCGATAATCTCCTCAACCACCAATCTTAACAGCTCTTTCTTTTCTTCAAAAGTAAGACCATCTTTCAATAATTTTACCATATTAGAAGCAATTAGAGTAGTGTCAATCTGTGGTAATTCAGAGGTCAAGCGCTTCAATTCTAGAATTTTCGTTTCCGTGCTAATCCTCTCATCTCGAACCTGCCCCATCTTCATCCTGAAATCTTCTTCAGTAATAAATCCTTTACCAAATCCATCTATATAACGATTCTTTTCATTCTCAAGTGCTATCATCCGGTTATTCAAAGACTTCAGTAAAGTATCCTCAGGTTTTACCTTTTTAATTGCCTTTACATATCGGTCAATCATTTCCGGCTGAGTTAATAAATTACAAATCGTTACCCAAACTTTTTTGTCTAATACTGCTACATTCACCCCATGAGAATAACATTCTCGTTCTAACTTTGGGGCTAATCTATCAGTGCAACGATAATATAAATGCCCACCCGTAGCTGGATCGCCGGCTCTCATCCTGCCACAGCTACAACGAACTAAACCAGTTAATAAATACTTATTCTTCCTGTTATTTCTTGGATTATACTTTGCGTTTTTGGTTAGCTGAATTTGCACTTTGTCAAAAAGTTCTCGGCTGACAATTGGCTCAACTTCGACTTTCCACCACTCACTCTGCGGTTTCAATTTATGCGACGATTTCGCTACTTTTGAATATTTATCTTTCTTCCTGCTATATTTCGCCTCAATCGCCACATGTTTGTTGTAATAATGCTCACCGATATAAGTAGTATTCTTCAACATCCGAATTAGGGTAGTATTCCCCCAAAGCCCACTTACGGCTCTAGGGGCTTTAATACCCTCATCTTTCAGCCTCTTACGAATTTTATAAAGGCTATTACCATCTGCACATAGCTGAAAGATATAGCGAACGTTTTTTACCTCAGCCTCATTAACCGTAAAATATGCTCTCTGTCTAACCGACCCATTCTTCACAGTCTTATGCAAATCGTAGCCATAGCATGGTTGATAACCTAGCAGCTCACCATTTTCCTTAACAATTCGTGTTTTGCCCAAACGCATACGCTCAGCAATTTTCGTGCGTTCATATTCATGAAATAAATCCATCATAGACCCCATCATTTGAGCTTCAGGAGTATCACCCGAAATGCCATGTAGCTCAACAATCGAAACGTTATTCTTTCTTAAACCATCTAAAACAATTTCTTGATGGACTAGTTTACGAGATAATCTACCTCTGTCATAAAGGTACAACACATCAAATTTGTGCTCATTTGCATCATTCCTCAGCCTATCAAGCTCCGGTCTTTCCAAAATCGCACCGCTCCACCCATCATCCCTATAAATATTAGCTTCCGGTAATTTTACGCCGTCATCAGCAATACGCTTCTTAAGTTCAATCCATTGGTTTTCAATCGTTCCGTCTTCCTCTTGGTCAGAAGTGGAAACACGCATATATACCGCCGCAACTTTCACACTTTTTAATTCATCAACCATTATCTTTTTCATCTTACTTAATATTATAGGTGTTATCATCTCCGATAGCCATGGTAGATTTCTCACTCTCAGAGATTGGTTGAGTAAGTTGAGAGTGATATTTCTTCACGATAACATCCACAACCCCATCGTCCTCGGATTCGATATATTTTACCTCAATATTCTTTGCCATAATCACACCTCACCACACCATAGTTTCACTAACTCCTTATTAGATGGTAGGCATATATAATGCTGTAGACCATTACGAATAATCAGTTTAATAATATGCGACCTTCGAAAGTCAATATTATCGATATTGTTCTCCATCGACCACGTACCCAGCATTTCATCCATAGGTGAAGCTCCGCTAGCTAGCGACATCAACCTCTTACCAATCAAGTCAAATTCCACACCCGGAGCCTCATAGCAAACCCGCCTACCTACATTGGAGACCGAATATAAATCAATAGACACAAATCGTGAACAATGATATTCATAAGTATCTTTCGGAAATGAGTGAAATCGTGCAGTCAAAACTTGCTTATTTTGTTGGTTATAGAAAATCGTAATTTCAACATTGTCCATCAGCTTATACGACATATTTTCTGAAACGCCTTTCTTAATCAATTCCAAGCGAGTAATTTCTAGAAAGTCCCAAATATACAAACCACTATCAATTTGCATATCAAAATTAAATTGCTTTATATCTTCGTCATTCATCATAACTCCTTTTTAACAATAGCTGTTTAGTTTTTACCATTATAAGAATATGAATTTTAAACAACTTACTTATCGTATACCACCGAAATCCCTAGATTCGCCACGTTCGCATTCATATGCATAGTCAACTTCATTATAATTGCTCCACCATGTTAAATCTCTAGTAGATGGAAAGCAAATACAATGTTGGTAAGCTCCGCGAAAAATAATTTTAACAATATGTGTCCTCAAAAAATCCGTTCTACTCAAGCCACTACGAAAGAGCCAATTTAGAAGTAATTCATATGAACCATTACGACATTCTGGCTGATTTGCAGTAATTAGCCTTTTTCCGTGCAGCGCAAATTGCCAAAATCTATCAGCTGAATCAATTTCGGCAGGGAAACCTTGCATTTCACGAGATACTTCATAAACATCAACTGAAGCTTGGAATCCACACTTTGGAATTTTTTCGATTTTAGGAAATTGGTCAATCTTGAGCTCCATAAGCATCTCATCGTCCTTATTGTGGGTAATAGTCATCTCCGAATTAGCTACCATATCGTATGCATCTTCTTTCGATACACCCCTAGCTCTCGCAAAATCATATGCATCGCGTAAAGCATCCTCAATAAACCCTGAGCTTTCAGGGTGACTTTTAAAAGTCATTTTCCTAAGTTCTTCTTTAATTTTATCAATATTCTTAGAGTCTTTTTTATCCATCTTTTTCTTCCTTAATTAAATTTTACTTACAAAAACCGAGCAAGTTCGACATAGTTCAATTATTTTTTACAAAATATTTAACTGCATTCTTCTCGCCACGCTCGGTATAGATATCGCCATCCTCAAGCAAAGATTTCAGTAAATCATTCACTTTATTCACCGGCATGTCTAACGAGCTTTGCTTGAATCGCCTCATCAACTCGCTACGGTTAATTCCTGCGAATTCCGCAATCGTCGCAAACACTACCTGTTTCATCTCGTCCATCTTTTCATCTTTCGTTTTCTGATATTCCGAGAATTCAAACCAACTTTTCTCGCCAGCACTTACAAACTTTACCTTAATGGGTGTCATTTCTTCGCAATACCTATTCTTGCTTTGCGAAATTGTCACTACATTCTTCTTTCTAGCAATTGCAATATGTATATCGCAGGCGGCTAGCAAATCTCCCGATCCACGCATAGATTCGCCCATATTACTACCGAGAAGCGAGGACTTACGATTGTGATGAAGAATAAGACAAGCAATTCCAGCATCCGAAATCTTTTTAAACTCATTCATCACTTGAGCCATCTCAACCGAATCGTTTTCATTACCGGAGTGGAAACGGATTAGCGAGTCAAACATCACTAAGCCAATTCCTTTTTCTTGGCAAATCTCAATAATGTTGTCAATGTAGTCCTTTGTCGCTTTCCGACCCAGTCGAGATAAATAGTAAATTGCTAAGTCTTCATTAGTGCCAAGCCTCTTAAATCTTTCTTGCAAGGCACGCTCACCACTTTCTTCATCTACTACTAGTACACCTGATTGTTCGGTGCTGAAATGGTCAAATAGTTTTTCTCCCTTTGCGACAGAAATTGCAAATTGCATCATCAGCCAAGTTTTATAATTAGCTGGAGCTGATGACATCATTACGAGCCCATCGCAGGGAACTAGACCATCGATGAGCCACCTTTGAGGAGGATATTCTCTCGCCAACAGCTCACCGAGTGATTTAATATCTAGTTTCTTCACTTATTTTTAAACTCCTTTCTTTACATGAAATTTACAGGAGTTATGCGCATAACTTTTTTATTTTTGGGTGGTACTACCAAACTTTCGCTTGGTTGCCCTTATTTAATCACACTTGACCTTTTCCGAAGTAATCCTTACTCTGCCAGAATTTTTACAGAGATATTTTTGCACTTTAACAGCTTCCAACTTCTCTGCTAAATAACAATAACCACCTTTCATCTCTATCAAATCAAAATCAACCGAGAACAAATTTCGGAATTTCTTATTAATGTCATTCCGAGCACTATATAAACTTTTGCGTTTTTTAGCATCCATAATTTTATCAGACCCATTCTTCTTTTCTAGAAAGTCACTTATTGCCCCATTTAATACACTCTTCTTCACACACCTAGCCTTAGAACCAATAATCTTACGCAGAACCAAAAACTGCACGGAATTCGGTTTAGCAAAGTTATGCTTCACACCATCAAGAATCATTTCACCATTCGCCTCTAGCGATATTTTTCTCCGAACTCCACCCAATTGTTTCTCAACCTCAGAAAGCAGGTGCCATGTATACTCTGCTTCATTTTTCATCGCTTCAACCAAAAATACATTTACCTCGCCAAAATCATGCCTTACGTAATCAGCAATGCCTAACCGCTTATCTACCATCTTTGCTTGCTCAAACGGCTCGGTATTTATAATGTTTTGTTCCATATTTTGCCATATAGCCAGCACTTCTTTTATATGCTTTCTACCGCCTTTATCGTCTTCATCGGTTTTAACTACAAACATACTATCCAAAACCTCACGAAACTCCCAAGGCATAGCACTATTGATTGTTCCGTGCAAACGTTCCAATAGCCATTTCATCCTATTAAAAATCTCTTCGGATTTCTTCCATAGCAAAACTACCGAATCCATCTCAAAGGTTAATCTATCCTTATACCCACCAAGAAAACCCATAATACTTGAAAAGCCCTTGTAAGATGAATCCATCAAAAATTTCAAGTCATTATCAGGCATAAAATCTGCAGAGAAGATATTCATCACATTTTACCAACTTAACTTATTATTAGTCAAAATGATAACATATTTATCAGATAAAAGCAAGGCATTTTAAATTCGCAAAATTTCGCAGGGTTTAGGCTAACCATACATAGTTGGTTGGTTTGAGCCTGATCGCTTTTTTAGTTGCGGCAGAAAGGGTGTTATGAAACCAGTTATTATCAAAATCATCTGTTGGGTGGCAGGTATCGGGGTGGTTGGCTATGTTGGGCTTACGATCGCTAATTCTTTTCCCGGCATTAGTGGGTTGGTTGGCAAAGTTCCAGTTATCAACAGCATTCCAACACCAGCTATTGACGGAATTGCCGAAGCTACCATGCTAGATGGGTGCAAAAGCGATTTCAAAGAAGGTGTAGAAATTAAGGTAGTTCGTATTTCTGACGCACCTGAATCGGAGGGATCATATCATCGTTGGGAGTGTGTAGCTCAAAACCCCAATGGAACAGAAGAAGAATATCAAAAGTATCTCGAAGAACTTGGCAAATATAAGGAGTGGCCGCGAGACCCGAATTATAGCGTTGCCGATTACGACCGAGCTGAATGCAAGTATTATGACGGCATATTCTTCAGGTCTACTAGCCTTAACGAAACAACTATCTGTGTAAACCCCTTTAACAAATACTACGAAAGCAATATAGAACGACTAGAATCCGACAAGACAACAGGACATGCTTACGATATAGTCGATTACTCGAAAGAATAACATTAAAAGAAAGGAAAAATATGGCAATTAACCTCAAAGCAGAAGAACAAGAGGGTACAGAACAATACGAAATCAAAAAGTTCGTGGACTTAATTCGTCCCGAGATTGAAAACCTAGGTTACAAAATCACTACTCAAGCAGTTTTACCTTACACTAACTTTTGCGACAAAATTAACGAAGCTGGCAAAGGTTTAGACTATGCTAAAGGTCAAAAGGCTTACGTAACTGATGCTCTAATTTACGAGCCGCTAGCAAATGGCGATAGAATACCGCTCGTAGTTTTAGAAGGTAAAATCAGAACTCAAACTACCCACGACGTTATTACCTATACCGAGAAAGCCAAAGCCCACAAAAACGTCTTTCCTCATCTTCGCTATGGTTTTATCGTGCTTGAGGCGAAAGGCGAAAAATTTCCCGACTTTTATTATCAACACGCAGGTTTTGATTTCGAGGAAGTATTTCCAAGCAACGAAACTCCCGAACAAACTCAAATTCGCACCAATGAATTCGTAGCAGAACTCGCAAGGCAGATTAAGAAAGCAAAAGAAAAGCACCAAAGGTTCTTCAAGAGTGAAGCCTAATCTGTTGATTAGATAGGGTGGCAACCGTATAATTAGGTAAACGGAAATAGTCAAATGAAAGCAGCCGAAAGTCAAAACGATATCACTAAAATCCCAACCAGAACCATAGAACTATTTTCTTGGAATTATCTCAAAAAACATCCTAAAGCACAGCCAGTTATCAAAAAGTACTTTGGCAAAATTGGAGCAGAGTTATTTATTAACTGGTCAAGAGAGTTTTGCAATAGCGACAATCCCGAAATTACCGAAGGCTTTATACAAGAAATAAACCAAATATCGCCCAAAGAACTTATTGAAACGAGATATTCAGCGAAAAGCCTAGAAGAAGCGAGCGAATATATTTACAGCCAACCTTACTGGTTTTTAATTCAAGACGGCTGTTCCGTGGATAGTGAAACCAAAGATTTAGTTTACATGTTTTTAACGGATACTACCTGCAATGACATTTCTAAACCTGCTATATGGCAAGATGCACAAATTTATCTGCGTACATTAGATAAACGACTATACTGCATTGACGAAGAAGCAATCCAGAACGGTAAAAATGCATTAAACTCATATCGAGCAAAATATGCCATGAAGAAACTTGGTCGACATGGAATACGTAAACTGCTTGAAAGGTTCTTTGATTTTAACCAATTAGAAGTCAATGCAGGTAATTTTATTAAAATGCTTAACAAAGCCTTGGGTGAAGATATTCAGGAGGTGTTCTTAAATCAAACCCCAATTCATATCGGAGTAGATGATTTAGACAAGTTTGACACGTTCTTTGAGTATCCTGGATGGATTGAGTTTACACCAGAAGCCAATGATGAAATTATTCGCCGTATTCTTAATAACGAAATGACTAACGAGCAAATTGATTTTTATTTAGGCGCACAACACAAAACGACTGAACTCTATCGACTCTATCCAATCCTCAAGCATATTCTTAAAACTACCAATGATAACCATCTATTCTGGAAAGCTGGGGATATGTTAACTATTATTTGGCGGCTACTTCCAGATGAAAATAAGAAACTAGATAAGTGGTTTAATGAAGAATTATACGACATATTTTGGGCAAGAATTGGAGATGTTAACCAAATTAAATCATATCAAGATTTAGCATTGTCATATGATAAGAAACGAATTTTTGATGACGCACTTGGTTGGATAGTTAATAACCCAAATCTCAAGACATTAAACCCCGAATTATGGTCGTATCTAGAAGAATTAGCCAAATCTGAGAATATATCACACCCATTACAAACAGTCTTAGGGCGAGTTTGTGTAATTCATTGTCAGAATCTTTCACCTACTGAGAGATATAAATTCGTATCTGAGTATTTCTACGGTAAAGAATTCTACAGTTTCTTCAGTCGGCCAGAAACTATCGAAGAAACTAAAAATTATCTAGAAATCTGTCAAGATAATTACGCAATAATATCGGCTCTTGAAGCTCTACTCATCGAATATCATAGTCCAGAAGTGCAAGATTACATTTACCAATATATTCTTGATAACTTTGAGCAAATTTATGCTCCAGATGGCATTAGCGATATCGAGAATATACTAAAAATGTTCGAATCAGCTTGTTATGGGGTCACGACACACACCAAATTGCTGGATGAGCTGAAGTTAAAATGTCTAAATCTTGCGAATAATATGAGCAATACTAATAACAGAATTGAGAAAGCCCTAGAATATGCCAACCATAATATCAATTACCAAGAATTCCAGACACAGCTCCTAGTGAAAAATTTCCGTCAACATATCAAAGAAATGGAATCTAATTAAAGTCATATTTTCACGTAAACTATTTGCTTACGTGAACTTCTCTCGTGCATTATCTTAACTAAGTCTATATAATCATTTTATTATTTAGTACAGTTAAGGGGTTAAATGGTTGAGAAAACTACTGGATTGCTCAATTTCTACCATTACGAATTGGTTCGCAGGAGTGGCAAGTACAATATGATTACGGAGGCTAAACTCGCAGCTAAATCTGCTGGTTTAGATATGATTACTTACCGCAAGATTATTCTTGAATATGAGCATTTACGAAGAATAGCAGAGATTCGTTACGGTTCTATGGATCGGTTCATGAGGGTTTACGGTAGATGAGGCTTCTAGATTACGAATGTCAAACCACCTTTTGGCAAGATTTTAGTATTGCAGAGAAATTTGGCAAAGAAGCCATTATTGACACGTACAAGCGAGCCAAGAAAGAATGGGGTAAAGATAAAATCTATGGCACAGAACTTTCTATGGTGCTTAATCATAAGTGCTGGTTTCACTACGAAGCTCAAAATATAAAAATCAGCCAACTCTACTCTGAGTTATGGACAGAATATCACGATTTCGTACTTGATAATTGGAAAGGCGAAGATTTGGCTTATTATTTGAGGGTTACCGATTAAGATTGTCGTGTAAATATTCTCTCCGGATTACTCCAATAATAAGTCGCGTCAATTCATTTCGTACGAAATCTGCTGATTGGCATACCTTATTTGCATCCTCACTTTTACCGCTTAAATCAACTTTTAGCGTGTCGCCTTCAATGCATAATGCCTCACAGGTATGCACAGCGGAGAAATGTGTCATATTGCATAGCGTAGCGTAGCATAGCGTAGCGTAGCATTCCGTAACCATCTCATTATTACTATTTTTAGCATAATTCTCGCATAGCAAGCTCATCCTAGCCTTCATCCATCTTTTCTTTTTCTCATTATATTCGCCAATTCTACCATGTTCAAAAAAATACTTACAAAAGTCATGGAACAAATCTTGT
Organism: uncultured Candidatus Saccharibacteria bacterium; assembly: GCA_947565505.1. Lineage (GTDB taxonomy): Bacteria > Patescibacteriota > Saccharimonadia > Saccharimonadales > Saccharimonadaceae > Nanosyncoccus. Next base: position 10,193 of record CANOGH010000017.1, read on the forward strand.
TTAAGATGAAAAATGGAAAACATATACTCTATGCTAACAAGAATTTCAAAAATTTGCCGACAAATCAGACCAAGACAAGCAGTTTCTTCTGCCTTTATTAAAACATCAATAGACCTATTCGCAGCCACAACTTGTCTAACCATAGGACAAACAAAAAGAAACTCTTTATCAGAATGTTTAGTTTTCAAAGACATCATAGCCTCCAAAGTAGCATCTTCGAGCATTCTGCGTTGATTATTATCCATAGCTATATCTTTACTCATACAACTCATCTTTTATTTTATCTATCATTTTATCAGAATACCCACGTTTTCCGTGGTCAGGTTTCGGCATCTTAAATTTCACTTGAAAGGGAATATATGTAGTAATATGTTGGGTTAAAATTTCAACATTCCAATCTTCAAATTCATAACCTCATTATAGCATATCTGCACCGTAATTTCTAGGCTAGCCTACCGCTGTAAAGATGATATAATCAGGGTGGGGATCAGAGCTGTGACAATAATTACTAAATCTACAAAAGTTTTTCAGTAATAGTTGTCAATTACAGCTTGTCCCTTAAAAGTAAAAGTTCTCAGATAAGGGGGATAAGAGAATGAATGGTGAAAACCAAGTGAACCAACGTGATTTCAGGGAGCACACATCTAACCCTGAAGTATTGAGTGAGACAACTCAGCGAAAAAAAGTGGAGGTCAAAATCCAACGGGAGCACCAGCAACTGCAAAAGATTGCCGAATATTACCGTAAACTTCTATGTACAACGGGCCCTTCGGCACAGCTTAATGAAAAAGTTAGGCTTACTGACCCACCTCTGCAGGTGGGTATGACTCGGAAGTACATTGATTTATTGCAAAACATCTTAACGCTCAGTGAGACCTTACATGGCATCAAAGAGCGTGTGCGTAAGTCCTATTTTGAGCAGGCGTCAGAATATCCGGAATATTCGTCAGAATCTGGCGAGTGGCTTAAACAGTATCCTAAATACGCACATGATTTAATCAAGAAATTGCGTGCGCTGCAGCGGGATTTTTCACCGCATGAGCAATGGCTTTCGGAATACCTGATTCATGATCAGATCGTCGAGTCTAACCATCTTTACGGCATTTTCTGTTATGCTTGGTACCGGCGAGCATTTTTTCACTACAGTGATGAAGTGAAAGAATATGATCGCTCGGCAGAGGATGTTTGCTTTATGGAAGAAATTCAGCAGCATATACGGTCTCTGAAAGACAGTCTATCTCAGCAAAATCAACAGCGCTATGATCGTCCTTTGCGGCCAGAATATTTCCTGAAGCTTCTATGTAATGTTGTCGAGGAAAAAGGTGAAGCCGTGATGCCGAAAAAGCTCAAAACACAATACCGGTGGCTGTTAGGAGAGCATCATCAACCAAACATTGATGAATCTGAAATTGAGTTAATGTACCATCCATCGGCAGAAGTTAAGAAGCGGTTCCGCAGTCTGGTTGAGGAATATTTTGCAGAATTCATGAAAACTCTGACTGTCAAAAACGCCTCCAGCTTCAGTTGTGAAGATTGGCGTCACTTATTAAGGCAAACACTAACTCACAATTATAGCAGTTACAATATCGAATTTAATAAGCGCTACGGATCACCACTGGTTCATGTCGATACACGCACGATGATTGTGCCTGAAGTTGATCTTGCCAGACCACAAAGTCAGAAATACTGGTTGTATCTGTTGTCTGAGATCATTATCCCGATTTACCGACAAGAGAAGTGCCAGCTACTGGGTATAGCCAATACGATCTTGCGGACCCTAAAGGCCAAGGTGATTTTTCGCATGCCAGGCACACAGCGTTTTGAACGAGCTTTAATTAAGGTAGTACAGATGGCATTTGGTGAAAGCGGTAGCGATAACTTCCGCGAGCGCAGTTTAGCGATCGGTGCCGCCGAATATGGCACACTGGGACTTCAGGATTTGCAACATTTTCTGACAAATATTGAGGTGCCGCTAGATTGCAAGATTCAGCTTGATCGCGGCGATGGGGGTTCGGACCGTTACGTACGTGATTTGGCTTTAGAGGTTTTTACCCCAACCGGTGACATTCCGCACCAAAAATGCCTTTCACTGGAACATGACGTATCGGAAATATGGCGCCTCATTAAGCGGTATCTTAATCGGCCAAAATGTCTCATGGCAATGCTGTTTGAAGTGACGGCACTCAGTCCACTGCGTGAAGACCAATCCCCGCTGTTCCAAGCCTTACTGGAACAGCATTTACGAAAAACTCATTAGTCCTCAAAAAGGAAGTAGCTTCCTTACAGGCCCTGCTTTTTAGCGGGGCTGTGTAGGCTTAACAGTAAAAATAAGGCTGCGGTTTTTAATAGTGTAATTTTGTTTCACTCACTGTATAGCAGCAAAACCAGACTCCAGCTTAATGATTGGGGTCTTTTTTATGGGTTATTTGGTTGTCAAACCTAGATGAATCACTAAAGTTACCCGTATGGTTGACTAGCTAGGATGATTATCGGTTTAATTTAGCTTTTACCACAAAAGGACACTTAGGATTACCGAATCTCGAGTAGCAATAAAGTTTACGCTTATAGACATAAAACCTTTTACGGTCGTTAAAATAACATAAACAGCGCTTTAAGAGCTCTAAAATCAAACTGCTTATGAAAAACTATTGACTTATAAAGAAATGTGTGCTATAATAGAGAGATAAGGTTAATTATTTTAGACCTTAGTATCTAAACAGGGAAAGCAGTTAGGTCAGAGTCTGACTGCTACGCAAAAAGGAGGAAAAATGTCAGAAAAAATGGAGAAATTGGACTTTGACTATCGGCTGCCAGACGAAAATGTTTTGCCTGAGCAAGCCAAGGCGCAACTTGTAGAGTTGCTTTTCGATCTGAACTGTGACATAGACGAACAGCTCACAGTTACCAATCGATCAGCTTGCGAGCAAGCTCTATGGAACTACCATAGTAAACTCATAGCTGAAGAAACTACATTGGATTCCGATTGGTGCTTGCCTAATATGGAGGCAGGCAATCTCTATCCGCTCGAACAGATCAATGGGTATATGGAACAGCTGGAGAAGATTGAAGCCTACATCCTTAATTCAGCACATCGTAAGGATCTTGAAAGTCTGCTAAAATTAGTCCGGCTCTTACACGCAAAATGGCAGCTACTTAGTTGTAATGCTAAGTATTGGGAAATTGTTGCCAAGCAACAGTGCTTAAAGCACAGTATGAGGAATGATGCTTATACCCCTAACGACACTGGCGACTCTATGAAGCAACGCTATGCCACTCAGACGTCCGAGTTGATCTGTTGGGGCATGAATCACCACACGTGTAGTGATGATTTTTACGGAAAACTAGACAAGAAGTTAATTAAGGGGGTATCACTTCAATGGATGCAGTCGGCAGCGTATACTGCAGATTTAAACCACCTGCTAGCAGGCGTACAACTAAAAAACCTTTCGGGTTTGCCGGTTGTACTACCATATCAACCACCCTCGGAAGTTATTGAATGCTTTCAGAAAATCGTGCGACAGTTCACTGAGAATTCCATTTGCGCTATGCAGACAGCCTTAAAACACCTTTCTGGGAGCGCCAGTGATAGTGTCGTGGTTTGTGATGACCAAATTTATACTGGCGACCAAGTGACATCAATCATGAATTATGTGATCAGCGTCACCGCGAGCGATTGTCGAGCATTGCTAACAGACCAGGATAGGTTAATCTTTAGTTATCTGGACAAGGAAATTATCATTCCGCAAGCGGGTAAATATGCCGCGCGAGACATTATTAGTATTATCATACACCATGATTTAGCGAGGCATATAGCTAAAAATGTACCAGCGTCGAGATATTTAGAAAAAATGCTCGAATTTGACATCCTTGGTGATGCATCAGTAGAAAGTGCGCTAATTCAGTGTGCTCAGGATGCTTATTTTGGTCAAGTTGATACCACGATGAGCGAATTACGCTGTCTGGCGGTGGCACTCGGTTTGTATGGTAAAACCGATTTTAAGGCAACCTATCAATTTTGCTATGCATTGCAGATTGCTCGTATTGAAAGTCCTACGGCCAATCAGTTGGAGCAGGCACATCTTAATGCTACGGATGCCGTTCTGCGCGTATTTCAGGGAACGGGGCAGTATGCGCTTCCCAGGGATGCTATAATATATCAGAACTATATTAATACCTGGAAATTGATTGAGAAACACGCTGACAATCCCAAATTATTGGATATTCTTTGCGAAAGCATAGCTTGATGTAAAGCCTAATATAACCTGTTTAAAGTATCTTATTTAAGCCTTGTTGGCTAACTAGCGCTAACCGTCATTTATAATTTTTATGGCGGCAACGGCTCAGTTAGAAAACAGGGCTTTTTTATGGTTAGCAAAATTCATCTCAATGATTATAGAGTTCTGATGAAGCTAATTTCGAGTGACCAATGAAGAATCGTAACTTGCTATGCTATGAGTTAATTAGCTAAGATGAAACTTATGCTTGTTTTTTGAAATTGATTTTGCTATGCTTAGATAAACAGAGGAGGAAAATGTTGAAAATTGCAAAATATCGATTTCATCGTCTCGGTGTAATTGTTGTAGCACTGGTTGGTCTAGCTAGTCTTATCATTATGCAACCAGAAAGCTATCAGCCCAGCCTAGCTGAAGAGTCTAGCGCTCGTATCACCGAAACTGCTCCTGATACGATTCTTGCGAACGCGGTATTAGAGAAACTAGAGATCAAAGGACGCGCACCCAAAACCGGCTATGATCGTCAAACTCAATATTATAAAAGCTGGCCCAAAATCGATGGTTGTAGCTTGAGGCAAATTATACTAAAACGTGAATTTGCAGAAACAGCTAGACTAGACGAGGACTTATGTACGGTAATTGGTGGGGAATTTGATGAACCTTATACCGGAGAGCACAAAATTTTCACTACTAAAGACGAGCTTTCTAAGCAAATTCAAATTGATCATGTGGTAGCGCTATCCGACACCTGGCAAAAAGGAGCTCAATACATGGACGCTGAAGCTCGCTATGCCATGGCGACAGATCCGCTCAATCTGTTAGCGGTGGATGCAAGTGCTAATCAACAAAAATCTGATGGTGACGCTGCGACCTGGCTACCCAAAAATAAGGCTTTTCGTTGTCAGTACGTAGCACGCCAAGTCTCAGTTAAATATAAGTATCAGCTCTGGGTAACTCAGGCTGAGCATGACGCAATCAGCCAAGTCCTTCAAGCCTGTCCTCATGAACCCGCAGTTGGTATAGAGCTGAGAGAAGAATAAGCCATTGATGAAATTAAAAAGGGACGGCAGTCTGCTAGCATTGTAGCTCGCCGCCATCCCTAGAAAAGAGTGAAATTATCAAGTGTTACGTCCTAAATGGTTAAAGACCAGTGACGCGTTTAGGGTGCAAATTTAGGTTTCATCTATCAGCGATAAGATGCAACGTCCCACCGTCCAAGGTAGTCATGCCTGCCTGGGGTAAAGATTTAGAGGCGATCGCCGCCATCGCTAACTCTGAATTAATACCTTCACTCCCTGGCAATGTTTCTGAGCTTTCTGTCACATCAATCACTGAGTCCTCCTGTGCAGTTGATACTATTGCTGACCAGTCAATCTGTTTAACCAAATTGAACATCAACTGGTAAAAACTTACTTCATCAGACTTTGATAAATTTTCAACATCTATCATGCAATACGTAAACTGCAGCAAAGCTTTCTCAGAACGTAAGAGTCCAGCCTTGGCATCAAAGCCTAAAAGGTTTAGTACATTGTCACGATCAACTGCCCCGACATGGCCAGGTAAATCTGGATGATTTAAAACTTCCAGAAAGTCTCTGTATTCGTGCAGTAGAGCTATGACATGTGGCATTTCATCTCCAGCAAGGGCAGCATTAATAGCCATGCGCAATTGCTTACCAGCCTCAAGCATACCATCGACCTCCGGATACATCTGTTGCATAGTTGGAGTATTTTGCCTAATAAAAAAATCTGCTTGACTCTGTTTTGCGAACAAATCGTACCACTTGGTTACTTCATCGCGAGCCACGGTTAGTGCCGGAATCATTATAGTATTAATTTTCCTAATCAACTCCTCGGCATCCTGATTGGTCGCATAAATCGGAATACCGCTATACATAAAACGTGAATCATTAGTGATTGCCAAAACCTCCCCAAGACGGCGTCTTAACATCAGGTCATTCAAATCGTAATACTCCGGTGGTGCTGGTCGATTATTTTTGACTGCAAACTTCAATAATAAATCCTTCAGTCGTAAAATTCCATCATATACGCCATATTTCGTGGCAACAACCACTTTGATGGCTGCCAAATAGGTGGTGCGATCAAACTGCAAGAGCCCCTCTTGCCTCAAGCTGGATAACATCGCTTCGTTATCCAGATTACCAAGGTCTCCCAATACCTTGGTAAGCATTTCGTTTACGGTGACAACCTGAGTTGGTGTCGCGGCTGCTACACTGAGCTGAGTAGGAGTTACCTGAGGATAATCCTCTTGCTCAGCTATTCTCGTTATCTGTTTAACGGCACGTCTTACTCTCTGAATTACTCCAAAATTAGAAATTCCAATTTCCTTCCAAACATCAACGGTGTCAAAGGGTATTAAATCTTGCGGGCTATGAATATCCAACTCTTCTATGCATTTCTGAATATCGGTTTCCGACATCTTACAGCTTCCTAAAATCTCCTCGATGGTCATTTTCAAATAATTCATTCTTTTTCCTCCTTTTTTCTTCTCAATTCATACAGTGGCGTCGACTTGGACAAGACAAGCGTTTCAGCTTTGGCATAAATGCTTGATAATACGCTTTCCAAACTTCCCTCTAATACTATAGCATAGTCAATCGCTTCATTTAGGCTATCTGGTAATTCATACCGTAATGCCAATATTTCACTCATTAAAGTTAATAAGCTAAGCAAATCAGCATTATGCGGCTCTGCTCGCGCCGCGTGATGACGTACTTTATCGTCAATCTCATATTTCGGGTTAATCTTTACGCCATCGACTAACTGAATGACGATTTTTGCCAAATCCTGATAATACGCAAGTACGGTCGGCAACCTAAAATCGGCATTATGTCTTGCTGTACTCCAGTCAAGTAATGTACAATATGACGATTCTAAGTCAATCAATAGGTTAGAGATTGAAAAATCAGCTTCAATCTCTAGTTTTACTAAGCGATCCACTAAAATTGCCAGACTCATGGCGACACGATAAGCCGTCGCCTCACTCAGATAATATTGCTCAATCAATTCGCATGCCTGCACCAATTTACTAACTGAAAAACATCTGTACTTGAATACATAGTTAAATGAGTCCTTGCAAACTATATGTGGTAAAAAGGTGATTACATCACATTCTCGCTTGAAACAATGAGACGCACGACCACAGCTAATCTGCAGAGTTGCGCCTGAAAAAGCAACGGATCTTACATAGGTTAATTCGCGTTCGTGCAAAGCGGTTATTGTCGAACAAAATTCGTCATTCCTGCACTCTGCAAGCAAAAGCGATTCTCCATCCGGAGCGCGGCAAGAATAATAGCTAATGTTACCTGTTTGGCAGATTGGCTCTTCCTGAATTTTAGAAAAACCTGCAAATCCACACAATCTTTATCCACTCCTTTCTTTTAAGGTAGTAGTCTTAGAAAACTAAGACCCCATTCCAATATTATAACAAAAAATCAAGAAAAGACAAGTCCTTCAACTTGAAGACCTTAAACCAGAAAAAGTGTACTGCTCCCATTTTGCAATTTGAGCACAGAGGGCTCGTAAATTTCGATGAGCGTTTTCGCCCGGACTAACGTTCCTGGAAGCTGGAGTTAATCCCCAGGCTAGATACGTTAGGTAATTATCAAAATGCTCTTCTGCGTAGTGTTTGTACTCAATTTGAAAACGCAATACCTCCTTTGTCTGATCAAAATGTAGATAGTAATTCATAAAAGTGCCCTTGCAAAAATAAATTTGATGCTTCGCAAGCACTCTCAATGGCACTGATGATGTTAAATAATACAGCCCAAAATGCACCTTAACTTCCATCTCTTCTAACTGAGGATTGCGTCGCCAAAGCGCTTCGAGCTGGTCAATATACTGCCGTCGCTCAATACTAGCACGAAGCAAGCGTTCTCTTAGATTGTCTAAATGCTCAATCGATGCTGACAGGTTAAGATTATCATACTTATAAAAAGTATAGCCCTTCTGGCGAGCCTCCCAATCCTCTAAAACTAGATAGTTATCTACTTCTCCGAATTCATCCATGTTGATAATGTACGGCATTAAATTCAAGCCGGTATCTTTAGCAATACGATCAATTTCAAAGTTAAGGTTAGTTAACTCAGCCTTAAATGTGCCAAACAGCACCTTAGAGGAACGTTGACCAGAATTTGAATGGTCAAAAAGCAATCTTTCGATAAAGTATCCCAATATTAATTCACCTACTTTCCTGTTAATGTACTTACAAAATTATTATAACACACTCCTCAAAATACACAAAGTATAGAGATGTCAGCTAGAAACCCACCGCCTGCCAAATCTGTTGATGAATTTCTTCCGGACTCATCATGCCGCCATTTTGATCGATACAATTAATCTTCTGCCACTTGCAATAGGCGGCAATCTCCTGCGCGTTATCATAAGCTTGACGAAGATATGTTTGATCTTTTTCATGAATGTCACTTTTTCCATTTGTAGCTTTGGCACGCGCCTGTGCTAATTCATAAGCCACTTCAAATGGTGCCGACAAAAAGAAAACCAAATCTGGTCTCTTGATACCTAATTTATTGTATTCAAAATCCTCAATATAATCAACAAACCGCAGTCGCTCGCTGGGGTCAGAAAAGAGCGCTGACTGATATATCATACTAGACGTCGTATAACGATCGAGTAGAATCACCTTGCCCTTTTCAAACTCAGACTCCAACTTGACTCGCCAAGTAATTGCACGATCGTAAGCGTAAAGATTATTCACAAAATAGGGTGATAATTGCCGTAAACCACCAAACTCTCCCGCTAAATACTTCTCCGCTCCCTTACCCTGGTAAGCGTAGTATGTTGGAAAATGATGATCAGCAGTCCTTACGCCTACCATCTTAAAATGCTCTTTTAATAATCGTGCCTGAGTGGTTTTACCAATCCCATCGCACGCCCCCTCAATCACAATTAACTTGCCTGTACCCATTCTACCTCCTACAACTCATTATACCGGATTTTCAGAAAAAATGTAGAAAGTCTACACCGCAAAACTATTGAATGTTACAATGTAAATATGAAATCGGATATTAAACCAGAAATAGAAGCCACCTTTATTAACATTAATAAACAGGAATTGCGTGATAAAATTCGTGCAGCTGGAGGCGAACTAAGATTAGAGGAGACTCTTATGCGACGCGTGGTTTTTGATACTGGTCCGCATTCTTTTGCGCGCGTTCGCGATGAGGGTGATAAAATCACGATGTCTTACAAACGTCACGACTCGGCTACCCTTGGAGGCTCTAAGGAGATTTGCTTAACAGTAGACGATTATGATCAAGCAGTACAATTTGTTGAGTCACTAGGTGTTAAAATTAAAGCTGAACAAGAAACTTACCGTGAAGAGTGGTTGCTAGATGGGGTAGCAATTGATATTGATACCTGGCCGTGGATTCCAACCTTCGTGGAAATTGAAGGTCCAACCGAAACAAAAGTTATTCAAGTCGCCAAAACTCTGGGTTTTGACATGCAAGAATCAATCTATGGCTCGGTGGACGAAGTTTACAAACGCTATTTTAATGTAACTAGCAACGATATTAATTACATGCCAGAAATCAAGTTCACCACCATACCTGAATGGATGGCAGCAAAACGCAAATAACACTGTAATTTACGGTTTCTTGCCGTGCTGGATTTTATCCCAGTTAACCTTGGGGCTCAAAATTGCTTTCAACGCGCAGGGAATATAAGTCAATAAATAGAGCGGATTAAAAAGACAGATTTTCCAAATTAAAGTAGAGCGAAACTTGGTACGCTCACGACTAAGCATGACAATCGTCGTAATCATTAATATTCCATATATTGCAAACAAAAGCAAAATAATCGACCACCAACCATGATGAAAATCTGCCAGAAGCCAAGTTAACCCGCTCGCCAGCAGAATGAGTACTAAACCAATTACAATTAGAATCAAAGGCCCAACGCCAGCAATTTCCCTCACCAAGCTGCCATAATTAGCCGGTCGAACTTGACCGCGCAAGCACTGCTTTAGTTTAGCAACATAAATCTTCCGCGCATCAAAATAGCCCCGAATCCACCGCACGCGCTGCATAACAGTCTGCCGATAACGTGTCGGCTGTTCGTCATAAAAACAGGTTTCTTCGTAATAATAAGTCGGAATATTCTCCAGTGTGGCGTAAAGTGACATTTCATAATCTTCGGTTAGACTTTGAAAAGGCCAGCCACCCCACTTCTGTACCAATTCTCCAGTCACGAACAGTCCCGTTCCCGAAAATATCACATTTCCGTGATGTTTCACCCGAGTACGATTACCTAAAACGTTAACCATTGTGAAAGTTAACGCCGAAACTGCCGCAATCAGATTTTGGCTACCATTCTGGGGCATACGATAGCCAGTAGCCATTGCGTATCCTTGATCATAAAGCGTAGTCATTTTTTCTAAATAATCCCGACTTAAAGTATTATCGGCATCAAACACGAAATAAAGATCATAAGTCTTGTCACTTTTTAGAATCTGCTTCACCGCTTCATCAAGTGCCGCTCCCTTGCGGGCTAATTTCGTCTGTCGTACTACCACTTGTACTCCTCGATCCTCACAAAGCTTCACTGTAGGGTCATTTTCAGATTCTACGATCACATAAATATCTGTGGAGTTAATTTTTAAAGTTTGCTGCTCTAAACTTTTTAATAGGTTGAGAATAACCGCACTTTCATCTCTAGCGGGAATGAGAATGGCGATGGATATAGCTTTCGTCCGTACTCTCGCTTTGAGCGCCAAACGATTCCGCTTTAAGGCTAAAATAGCCCTCAAAAACCAACCACCGCCAAACAGTATTAGACCTAGCCCAATCAAACCCAGTATCCACATTTATTTTTTATCCAGGTGATTCATATTTGGGAAGTAATGTTTTAAGCGTTCATCGGTATAATAACTATCATAAAACCGATCAATCGGTGTAAAAGCTGGTACATTATTATGACGCAAAGTCTGACGGATCAGGGCGGTCCACGAGATCAGCATATTTAGAATCATAAAAATCAGTAAAACTCGAAATACCAGTGTACCGGTGTCGTAAGGCATGCGCTCGACCAAATTTGAGACCATCGGATAAAGCAATTTAATTACTGCTAGACCCATCACACCCCACACTAGCATAATCGGAATCGTAGTTCGACCATTCAGGTTGAGCAATTGGTGACTGTAATCCCAAGATACGGTATGCGTAAACAACTCCTGTAAGTAACTGACTAAATACTCAAACGCCCCGCCAGCCAAAGCTGAGAAAAGAAACACCTGCCAGCTACTATACTTATCCCGAGCCATTAACCAAACCAACAGGGCCGCCCCAAAACCATAAATGACATTAAATGGACCATAAATCACTCCACGACGTAAGCTCCACTCCCACTGACCCGTTTGCCATAAAACTTGCACCAAATTCAAAACTTCTTCATAAAACGCACCGATTACCGAGCCAATCAGAAATACAAAAAAGAGCTTCCGGAAGCATAAACCCTCCGCAAACTTAGAACTGGTATGTTTTTCTGCTAAACCTTTCGCTTGCTTTGCCATAATTGTGATCTCTTGAGTTATTTTAGCATAATGAATCCTGAAAATAAAGACCCTATCCTTAGATTATATCACACTATATCCTCTGTGTCAATAGCTTTACGATGTTTTGTTGATAATAGTTCGGTTTTTAAACGATTTTTAGCCAAAAATGTCAAAAAACTCTTGACTTTTTAGAGTACTTGTGCTTATGGTGAGCGACACGCTCTTACAGACTGCAAAATAGTCGATCAACAGTAGTATTTACGGCGATTCGCATGCTTTACTTATTTTTAATATCCAATATGATCTACCCCATGAATCTCCTGGACCAAATGCTACGCTAGTGTACGATTGTTGCTTGTCGAACTCGATTTAGGCACACCATCATTCCTGACTAATTCTTTAGTAACCGCTGAAAATGGCTTATATACTAACCAACTCTAGCACCATGCCGCGAGCATTAATCGTATTACTAAAGCCTCCTTAATTAGGGATGCAGGACAGATTAAATGCGCCTGGATAAATATTTAAAATAAGCTTAAAATTTTCTGGACTCCAGCTATAACAGAGATGACAAAATATTGACCATGCTAGACTTTTTGTTATTAACTGATTATAATAAGAAATATGACAAGAATCATGAGTTTATTACAGAATTTCAAATTTTGCTGGCGCATCTAACGATATTTTTAGGAGATTTTTGTTAACATTAATTAAGGAATTGAGAAATGAGTCAGACAATTTTAACCGGTCTAAGAGTTAATAGTGAAATTACATTAGGCAATTACTTAGGGGCACTGCTCCCCATGGTGCGCCTTGCAAACGAGCACAGTGATGAATACGAAATTAACATTTTTGTACCCGATTTACATTCAGTCATTAGCGAGATTGATGGCAAATTGAGTGAAAATCTCCTCCAATCGATTAAGTTTTACCTGGCTTCTGGCATCAAACTAAATCAGCATGTCCACTTTTATCGTCAGTCGCGCGTTCCTGCACATTCTGAACTCTGCTGGTTGCTCAACTGTCTTGCTACGATGGGCGAATTAAACCGCATGACGCAATTTAAAGATAAGAGCGCCGGCAAAGACAGTGTGGGCGTGGGCATTTTTGATTATCCAGTTTTGATGGCGGCAGATATTTTACTTTACAACGCCAAGTATATTCCTGTGGGAGAAGACCAATTCCAGCACCTGGAATTAACCCGTAAGCTAGCTGAGCGTTTTAATCGTCGGTTTGGTGAAATTTTTGTTTTGCCAGCTACGCCACTCGAGCAGGTGAAATTTATGCATCAGTCAGAAGGCATCCGGATCCGCGATCTTCAAAATCCAGAAAAGAAGATGAGCAAGTCTACAGTGGCCGAAAATAGTAAAATCATGCTTTTCGATACTCCGGAGCAGGCTAGTAAGAAAATTATGTCTGCCACAACGGACTCCCTGGGCAAAATTCAATTTGATATGTTTAATCAGCCCGGAATTAGCAATCTCTTGCAAATTGAATCTCTCATTAGCGGCGTGCCTTTGCAAGACGTCATCTCAACTTGGGCCGGCGAAACTCATTACGGAGATCTCAAGCAAAAAGTTGCCGAAAGCGTACGGGTACTACTGAGCGATTTTCAAGAAAAAGTTAATACAATCAGCGATCAGCAAGTTCTGGAACTATTGGAACAAGGTGAAGCCTACGCTAATAAGGTCGCAAATCATAAGCTTTACCAAGTGCAGCAGCTGATGGGGTTAAGATGATTATTACCGGCAAAAAATTTAGTAAGCCCGAACTATCACGTGTAGTTAATGGAGATATTGTCTTGGATCAGAATCAGCCCACGATTGAAAAACTACGCCTTGATCATCTACTGATGAAGCGCTTCGCAGAGCATAATCGTGCGGATTTACAACGCTTTATTAAGCAAGGGTATGTCACTGTTGACGGAGCCATAGCTAAAAAGCCTAACCAAAAATATGCCCAAACCGCAGAGATCGTCCTCGAGCTACCCCAGACTGAAAAAATATTGCCTAAACTCCCAATCATTTATGAAGACGAGAATGTTCTAGTCGTTAATAAACCTTCCGGCTTACTCAGCATGACGAAGGGGAAGTATTCAGCTGAGCCCACTCTAGAGGATTACGGCCTACTAGTGCACCGCTTAGA
>CANOGH010000018.1 GCA_947565505.1 uncultured Candidatus Saccharibacteria bacterium
GCCAAACGCGCATACCGTACCGCACGATCCGCAATCACTGCTAGCACAGTTAACGCACCTGGGAATTCATGCTTAATAGTGCGATACTCGGTCCAAGAGTAGACTCCGTCCAGAATGATACGCTTTTGTCCGGCAGCGATGAGATCGCGAATCTCCGCAATAACCTGACGTACTACCCAGTCATTCCCCTCAGTCTGACGGATCATCTCCCGAAATTCCCGTTGGCTTGCCGGTGTTATTTCGATGCCACGCTTAGTCATTTCTTTATAAATAAAACCACCAAAATAGATCTTAGGGGCACCCTGAGCGGTGAGGTAATTTACGGCCACGGTTTTCCCAGCGCCACTCATGCCGACCACGGCAATTAATTTGAGATTCTTTACATTATCCATTCTATACATCATAGCATGTTAAACTAGTTCTTTCTAGTCGGAATTTCATGTAAAAATCGTCTTGTGAGGGAAAAGCATTTGTGCTATGATGAGAGTATAAATTAGGAGGCTTATGGATAAAAAAGTGTTTTTGGGTGCAGCTGGTTTAGTTTTAGGTATTGCCAGTATTGGCTTTGGCAACGGTGTAGTATATGCAGACGAAGTTGATGATGGTATCATGCCAATCAATGAAGACGTGATAGTTGACGAAACCGTCGAATATGACGAGAATGGTAACATTATCGAATCTGAAACGGGTGAAATTGTACCAATCAATTGTGATCCGGAACGCGGCGATGATTGCCCAGAAAGTGGCAATATCTCAGAAGAACAAGAACCGACTCCATGGGAGAAGCCCAATGAAGAACTTACCGAGTTTGTTGATGAGGAAATTGAGGAAGAGGGTGGAGACCCGGTATTGTGGCCAATGTGGGTTAGTTTTGGCGCAATTGGCGCGATGATTATTGTGGTACTAGTATTAAATATTGCTGGTCGTAAGTACCGGAAAAAGTAGATTACCCGATGATAGCTCATGTTTCTGGTACCATTACGGAAAAATTCCTCGGCGCAGTTATTGTGGATGTCGGTGGAGTCGGATACGAAGTGCTCATTTCGGCACCAGATCTTGAACGTGTAAATGTTAGCGACCAGATCAAATTCTATACCTATCATGCAGTACGCGAAACTGGTGAGGATCTGTATGGCTTTTCTAGCCTAGCAGCAAAAAAATTATTTGAAATGCTCCTCTCTGTTAATGGAGTTGGTCCAAAAGCCGCCTTGAGTATTTTGAGTCTTGGATCTCCAGAAGCGGTACGCAGCGCCATCGCTAATAATGATGCAGTGTATGTAGCCAAGGCTTCCGGCGTAGGGAAGAAATCGGCCGAGCGAGTGATTGTAGACCTGCGAGACAAAGTGGGACTCCCAACTACTGGCTATGCTGCACCTACCGCTGGCAGTTTTGTGACGCAGGCTGGCCCTGAAGATGAAGCGCTAGATGCGCTGATTGCGCTGGGTTTTCCCCTTAAAGAAGCTACGGCTGCTCTTGCTAAGGTAGATAGTAACTTATCAACTGAAGAGCGAATCCGTGAAGCCCTGAAGAAATAAAAAATATCCAGAATAGGTATTCCCAAATTAGAAAAAGTGTGATAAAATAATAGAAGTTGTAAATATAAAAGGTTAATAGAAAATGAATGCTAATATTTTGAAACAGATTGGGGACGCACAGAAGAAACCCGTGCTTGATATTCGTTCCGGTGATACCGTGAAAGTCACCCAGAAAATTAAAGAAGGCGACAAATTCCGTCTGCAAATTTTTGAGGGCGTCGTTATTCGCACCGATCGCAAAGACTCTCATACCGCTAGAATCACAGTGCGAAAGATTGCCTCGGGCATAGGTGTGGAGAAATCCTTCTTAATCCACAGTCCATTGGTAGAAAAAATCGAGATCACTCGTCGTGCCAAGGTGCGCCGTAACTACCTTTCTTACCTGCGAGAGCGTTCCGGTAAGTCAGCTCGTCTAGTCGCCAGGAGCTTTGATCGGGTAGCAGTTAATACTCCGATTGAACCAAATATGGAAACAAAGGAAGAGGCTGAGGCGGTTTTAGTAGCTGAAGCTGCTGATCCTGAAACTCAGGCCGAGAAGCTTAACCCTAAGGGCCCAGCTGAACCTGAGGAGTAAAAATTGCAATCCAAGCTCATACTAGGTATAGATGAGGTAGGTCGTGGCCCTTGGGCGGGGCCACTTGTTGTTGGCGCAGTAATTTTGCCATTAGATGAGACCAAGTGGTCGGAGCTGACGGATTCTAAGAAGTTGACCCCTAAAAGGCGTGAAGAACTTAATCAGAAATTGATGACGGATCCTGCGGTTCACCATAATTTAGGGTGGGTGATGGCAGAAGAGATTGATGAGTATGGTTTGAGCGCAAGCTTGAGGCTCGCTACGCGCCGAGCAGTGAAACCACTTTTGGCAAGTAAGGCTCGCTTTGATGAGATCGTTATTGATGGAACAGTTAATTTCTTAACACAGACGCCGTTAGAAAAATACGTTTCCACCCTCAAGAAGGCGGATTTACTAGTGAAATCAGTTTCTGCTGCGGCTATTATGGCTAAAGTTGCGCGGGATCGTTTTATGTATGATCTAGAAGAGATCTATCCTGGCTACGGTTTTGAAAGACATGTGGGTTATGGCACCGCGGCGCATCGTGCTGCATTAGTCAAGTTGGGGATTTGTCCAGAACATCGCCGTAGTTTTAAACCGATTCAGCAATTAATTAGATACGACTTACATGCATTGGAAGGTCAAACGTCGATGTCTAACACTCCCGTTGACTTAGCAAAGAAGCTTCCCGAAGAGGATGCTATCACCATTAAGAAAGGTCGTGCGGCTGAGCGCCAAGTGGAGCGCTACTTGCAGCATTTGGGACATCAAATCGTTGCCAAGAACTATCGTACGCGTTTTTACGAAATTGATCTTATCTCCACTCAGGATGGAACTCTCTATTTTACTGAAGTTAAGTATAGTCAATTTGCTGGCACTGAAGGTTGTGTGCTCGCCCGTATTAATCAAGCAAAACTACGCCGCATGCGTCTAGCGGCAACTGATTTTTGTAAAACACACACAGAGTTTTCTGCCTTTCAGCCTACGCTGGCGGTTGCCGGAGTGACTGGCAGCGACTTTCGAGTTGAATCTTGGTTTCCGCTGGTAGATTGATTTTATCTTGAGCTGGTCGCATTTAAAACTGGATGAAATATGACAAGCCTATCTAATAGAGTGGTTTTGTTCTATACTTTGCTTTCACCCTCACGATAAGTTACACAAAAATGATTTTTTCAAAAAGTATACCAGCTGCTGGACAAAGCCATGGCAAATATAGATAACTAATCTTCATTTTGTCCCGTGTTAATAATTATGTTAGAAAGTTAGTAAGATTGTTATTTGTGACGAAGGAGGTTAGCTGATTGCGACTCAATGAATAATCTGCTACGTTTTTTAAATTCATTGGGATCGCGATGAGGGCGGCTAGAATCTGCTATTATCAGAAAAATCAGCCCTTTAGGGACTGATTTCTCACAATGGTGCTGGAAGTAGGACTCGAACCTACGAAGGCCGAAGCCGAGAGATTTACAGTCTCTTGTCATTGCCACTAGACTATTCCAGCAATAATACCATTGTAGCATAGCGAAATAAATTTGACTAGACCTTTTCTTCAAAACGTCATAGGAAATTAGTTTTAGATTCTATCGGTCGCCTTGTTATAATGATCAAAAATGAAGCCAAGATCACTTACGGTTTTTTAAGCTTAGATAATAGTTCATTGGACTCATACCAAAAATAAACTTAAATAGTCTATAATAGTGCTTGTATCGGGTAGATACATCTGATATGATAAGCTAAAGTAACGGAGTGAGTTAATGGAATCGACAATTGCACGGGATAATGTAAAACATTTGTTTTTGATGTCGAGTTTTCGTGGTTCAAGTGTAGCCGAAGTGGTTTTACAGCGGGCAGCAGTCATTCTGAATAAGCGCCTCGCTAAATTAAAGCTTTCATATATCACTACTGCTGGTAATTTACACCCCAAGGCTGAGCGCAGTTGGATTGACGATGGACGTCAAATCTTACTTGATTACGGGATAGATCTTTACGAGTACGACATTGCGGACAAAACTTCCGCAGCAGTTCAACAAGAATTGGCAGGCAAAGATATCATTTTCGTCCAAGGTGGCAATACCTTCTATCTTTTAGAGCAAATGCAAAAGTGTGGTTTTGCTGAGATTCTGAGACAATGTTTATCTCAAGATACAATTTATTTCGGTGAAAGTGCTGGCGCAATTGTTGCTGGTAGGAATATTGCGGCGAGTCGCTATCTAAGCACGGATAAATCTATACAATTAGAAGATTATCATGGTCTTGGACTAGTAGACTTTATTTTGAAGCCTCACTGGAATCGGGATCGTAAGCGCGAGCAATACCTGAATACCTTGCGGGACAATCTGGAAGAAATTTTCAGTATTAAACAGCCAATTATCTGTCTAAATGATAACCAATTAGTCTACGTGGAAGGCGAAAAATTCCAGATCCTGGAAGGTTAAAGGGACGTATGATAGTCGAAGCCTAATGGCTGAAACAGTGAAGATTAATTCGGGAATAGGTGCTAAATTTTATGAAATCTGCAGATAAGCCAGGATTGATCGTGATGGTGGTGTGACTACCGGCCCTAATCGGTAGTTAACTTAACTTCCCACACCAAATGTAACATAACCGGGATAAAAAGTGTAGACTGGGGCTAAGCTTCAGGCGAGAGCTTTTTATCCCGGTGATAGCTTCTGATAGTCTTAAAGTATTTGGTATTTGTTATAAAAGCCAACAAAAAGCACATGACACCCTGCCAAGTACTCTTCTGCAATACAAAACAAACAAGGAATACACTGTTTGGAGCCGTGTGTCGGCTCTGCCCCGACGACCTGCCGCTTACAAGGCGGCTGCTCTACTAACTGAGCTAACACGGCACACCATACTAAACATGCCCTTGTTTCCGTGTCCTGGAGCCGCGATCGGGATTTGAACCCGAGACCCCTTCCTTACCATGGAAGTGCTCTACCACTGAGCTATCGCGGCACATTCTCCAGTACTGTATCAATTTTAGCATGCGCTCATAGAATGGTCAACTACTTTTATCTAAAAACGGCCTTGTTCCGTAATCTAACTTCGGCTCTAATGTGCGACATCAATACAATCTTCCTCCAAGAAAACGGCATACTAATTACGGAACAAGGCTTCCGAAACCAATCAAAGAGCTAACCTTGGTTCGCATCACATTGTACTAGTTCATACTTGCGCGTGCCCAAACCTAATTCTTCCGCCGCCTCCAAGATATGCGTGCCATGCTGTTGCTCCACCCGTTCGACGAAATGGTTTCGTCCCGGATCCGTGGAGTTGTAGATCATATCCAAACATGCCTGATCAAGAGCAACTGGATCGAGCGAAGCGGCAATACCAATATCACTCATGCACGGAGATTCTGGTTCGGCCGCGCAATCACAGTCAATAGATAAATTGTTCATAATATTAATGTAGATGATTTGTTTATGATTCCCACGAAGGTAATCAGTAACCGCTTTTGCGGCTTCGGCCATAGATTCCAAAAAGGCGTCTTGTTCTGGTAGCATTTCCGCCATACTCTCCTCACTGTCAAAACAGCGTAAAAACTTGGCCAGATCCCTAGATTTGCCGGCCGTGTGGATATAAACTTTGCCAATAGCCGATGCGATCCCGATCGCCTGATTTTTTAGGACTCCACCAAAACCACCCATCTGATGCCCTTTGAAATGAGCCAGGTTAATAATGTAGTCATAGTTAACAAAATTCTTACCGACAATGTCCACTGCTAAATGCTTCCCATCGGTTACTGGGATTTCTAGGTCCCCGTCACGATCCATAATATCCACTTCGGCAATATCAGTAAAGCCATGCTCGCGTGCCACAGCCAAATGCTGATCAGTCAAATTTCTACCACCCTCGTAAGCGGTATTACATTCCAGAATCGTCCCTCCAATCTGCTGCACCAGTTTTTTAATTAAGCTGGGCCTAAGATAATGCGGATTACCCGCCTCACCTGTGGAAATTTTGACGCCAACCTTACCGTTTGGTGGCAAATTTAAGCATTCAAAAATCTTCACCAGTGCCTCGGGCGTGATCTTTCTCGTAAAATAAACTTTTGCCATCATAGAACCTCCAAATTTCATACCTATAAAATACTCTATCCACATTATACAGAATCCTTTATTAGAAAACTAGGATTTTTATTTTGTGCGTGCTACAATATAATCATGAAAGAGCGAACACGCGGTTTTGAAATTGCTTATGGTTGGGAGAAACGGGGAATCAACTTACCTAAACGTAGCACGGCTTTGGCTGCAGCCTACGATATTGAGGCGGCAGAAGATACAGTAATTCCGGTTTTTACTCCAGGAGTCAAGCCAACCCTTATTCCTACGGGCCTCAAGGCTTACTGTTTGCCGGATGAGTTCTATCAGGTCTATAATCGTAGCTCCGGAGCTGGTAAGGGATTAGTGCTGGCTAATGGTGTAGGGGTAATTGATGCTGATTATTATAATAATCCCACTAATGATGGTCATTTTCAAGTTGTGGTTTTTAATGTTTCAGATCACGAAATCGTAGTTAAGAAAGGCGAGCGAGTAGCACAGGTAATTTTCCAGAAATACCTCGTGGCCGACGATGATCAGGCTGATGGAATGCGCCAGGGTGGCTTCGGTTCAACCGATAGCTAAAACTCTCGACTTAGCTAATCGTAAAATACTTTAGCTCAATTTGCATTGAAAAATCATTGTAAAACTATTGACAAATTAAACCTTGTGTGCTACAATGGAGGTATAAACAAGCTAAATCTAGTGTTGTTTGGTAAATTTTAAGAATGTGAACTGGAAAAAATAATACCCATGTGATCCGTCAAGTTTCCCAAGGATTCCTATTACTTGGTATTCCATCATGAAATACCTGATCTATTGCATAGATCAGACCACCTTTTTTAATAATCTTGGCAATCGTTTTTGGGTGACATTAAGTTTAGTTTTAATTTCCGATTCATCAATGGTCGGGTTAGTTTTGTATTCTGAGCAGATAACATATTTATGGTGACTTCATTCTGTAATTAGCACGCATATCTCTTTAAAGGAAGCTTATATTAGCATAGCGCATTGGAGTAGAAATAGCACCGTGGAATAAGAATATAGGTAGCGGATAATCTAGCTGTAGTTATTAGTGAGTAAAAAATGATCATTTTGCAGGATCTAATTTTACAGCATGATATCTTGCGGTTGGCCAAGTGGCTCAGATTCGCAGATTATTACTATGTTAGTAATATTGTTAGCTCTGGATTCTAACTTGAAGTATGTGTCTGGTGATTTAATTAAAGAACTAGTAGGCGTCGTAGTTCGTAAGCAGCTCAAACCTCGATGATCAGGGCCGACTGTCAAAAAATACTTAAAATTGTTTTAATTAATTAAACTAACTTAATGTCCCCCAAAAACCAAAGGATTTTTTGGCGCTAGAATTTTAACTAGCTGGTCATGTTTGGGTCGCTTTGAGCTTACTATGCTTAAGGGATCCTCAGGAAAAATGATCAATCAAAAATCCGCCACCAAAAAAGAGGAGAATAAAAAATGGAAAGAGCAGAAGTAAACAAAGTGATTAAAAATTATGGCATCGAAGACAGCGTCTTGTCTAAAAATCTCAAGGTTATTCCTGGTAACAAATTGGCGTGTATTGATAAAGCTACGCTGAAGGCGGCAGCCAGACTTGCTCAGCATGAGACTTTGGCGTGCCACGTATTGGCTTTAGAAGGCTTGTCTTATGACGATGCTTTGACGTTGCACGCTTATAATAAATGCACCGAGCGTAGGTTTACCGTTATGGCAGTTGGAAAAGAGGTAGACAAATTTATTTCTTGTCTGATAACAGAGTTAATGAGTGATTCGTGGGTGGACCCAACAAAGCAGACTACACTTTATCAGGCGGTTAATCTTTCGGAAGACCAGTCGTTAAAAGAAGACATGAAAGATAAGCTGTGGTATAGAATTGAGCAGCTCAAGGAAACACTCGTTAAAGAGTATGGCTGCAAAGTAAATGACGACTTGAATTCTAATCTCTCTTCTCAGGAGACAGAAAACAAGGAAGGCTCTGAGGCCATTGAACATGACGAGTATATTTATGATATGTTTCATGTGGATTTCCCAGGAAAACTTCACGAATCGGCTATTTATGGGGATTCATATGAGGCAAGTTTCTGCTATAGCAAAGAAGGCCTTCGCAACTTAGAGGGTGTCATGGCGCGTATCAAGGAATTATTCCTGCAGAATCGCCAGCAAAGGGTAGCGGTGCGAATAATCCTTGATTTTGACTGCAGTGTGGATATTCGGATTCAGAAAAGCCCGCACGGAGTCATCCAACTGAACTACGCCACCTACGACAGTGCAAATATGCGTTATAACAAAACAATTGAGCTGAGCGCAGAAGGCGTACATCTGGTCCTAATGGATTATTTCTCACATTGTGCAGCGGATGAGAGGAGCCATCAGCAAGACGTATATAAACTGGTGCCAGCTGCAAGACTGGCTGGGGATTATCGTCTTGAAGTACTGGCGCAGTATGGGCTGATACGTATCATTGACAGTGACGATCGGGTTGTGGAGACCTTCGGTCTTTGCGAGAGTGGTATAATCGCCTTGGCGGACCATCTGGTGCAACTGGCTGGTCAGGCGGAGAAGACGGTATCACCATCCTGAAAAGCGCTGCGAGTGTCGCCACGCAAAACCTGTCTTTTAAAAGCCTCAGGCTAAGTTTTTAGAAAAGGGTATTGCCGGACACGACGTGATAACTAACCAATGCTGTACTGGTTTTACCCACATGGTTAAACCAGTACAGATGAGTGAAAATCTTGCCGTCCAGCAGTCCCACCGCCCAGTTCATCAATTTGCACATTTTATCATCATGATCCTCGCTATCGAGGATTTTTCTTGCCCTCTAAATCTCAATCTTACTCCACAACTTGTACAATACTGCCGACGGGAAGATTCATTTTTAATTTTATCATGTACTCCGAAGCATACTCCACTTACTAAAAAGTCTTCAGGCTCTTTTTTGTGGGTAAAATCACCATCCAAACATCGCCATCGTGGTAAATAAATTTTGATTTACGAAGAGTGAAATTACGATCGAAAAAGCAATAGCCGCTGCGATTGGTATAAGAATAATTAACAAAATCACTAGCAGAACCAACGAAAAACTATTATACCAGTGACCACGACGCACGTGGTACTGCTTAATGCGGGTCTCATAATTAAACTTGCGCGATTCATGTTTAACGAATGGCTTATCTATATATTGATCGCGGATTTCAAACTCCTTACTGCCTCGCACCTCGCCTTTTGCATAATCATGCCCTGGCCTCGTGTCAGCGCCGGCGTCAATCAACTGGGGCGAAAGTATCCACCATAACCAAAATACCTCACTATCCTTCAAGTTATACCGCTCCATTACGTCCATTCTAGCATAAAACTTAAAAACCTTAAAGCAAAATTAGCCAAAAATCACCGCGTTTTTGCTCGGAAACTATGGTATAATCATAGATATGAAAAAGCATCAACATCACTGTCGCTGCGGATTTGAAAAGAGGCTGAGCAAAGTCAAGCAGCGTAAAAACGGTAAAAAACTTGGTATGCTGGGCGTAAGTTTATTTTGCTTACATATACTGTGGCACGTCGCAGAATGTCTGATTCTGCCGGCAGTTTTCGTGGGGATTGGCGGTAAAGTTGCGGGTGAGAATGTTGAGGCAGTAGAAAATACGCCAGTGGTCGCAGAGAAAACTCTGATAGCACCAGATGAGTGGACCTATGGTCTAGTATGTACAGAACTGGATGCCGAACAGCAGCGCGCCATTGCTTGGTCACGGATCCTGGGGTTAACGCCACAAATTTGATGATCTGCCTGACTCAAAAGCTGGTGCTAATAGACCGGCTTGGAGAACATAGCAATAGAAATTATCATTGGTGAAAAATTATGATTTTTACAGTCACAGTCAAACCGGGATCAAAAAAAGGTGATTTGGTGGTGCCGGATGGTGAAAGTCAGTTGACAGTATACTTGCGAGCGCGAGCGATTGAAGGAAAAGCCAACGAGGCGCTGGTTCTACTTTTAGCGCGGCATTTCCAAGTCAAGCGTCGGCAGGTCAAAATCGTGAGTGGCGCAAAAAGTCGTAAAAAAATCGTTGAAATTCAGTAACTTGTAGTATAATAGAAGTAAATTAAGCGAGGTAGAGTTATGACAGAACCAGACAATCAAGTCAGGTTGAAGGTGATGTCTGCAGAAGAAGTTGCGGACGTCATTGAATTGACAAATAAGTGTTTCGGCGAGGAAACACCGGTAGCATTTGCTACGCAAGTATTTGAGAATACTAAGGACGATCCTAATCAAATTTATTTGAATGCCTACCTAGACAATCGTTTGGTGGGCCATCTTAAAATTACCATTATTCCTACCATTTACGAAAAAATGAACACTTATGCGATTCTAAATCACGTCTGTGTCAATCCGGAAGTACGACGTAGACATATTGCTACCAGACTACTAGACGAAGCTTTTAGAATTTGCAAAGAGCGTAACGTAAAAACGGTTGAGCTTTGGTCAAATAATATTCGGCAAGCGGCGCACGCCTGCTATAAAAAATATGGTTTTGAAGTGGCTGACGCAAAGTTTTTTGCCTGCGATGTTGAATAGGCAAAAGGGGAGACGAAATGGTAAAAATTACTAATATTTATATCGGTGGCTGGTTTCAAAGAACCATGTTGCAGCTTTCGGAAGTTTATGACTTTCTGCGCAATGCTGAAACTAAGCTCAACCTCGATCGTGATAAGTTGTCTGAACTAAGAAAAGCTTTAGCTATTGGTAGCATTAGCTACGGCGTGTCTGGAGAAGAATTTGTCTCTTTTGTTACTAGTGAGCACGTACATGTCAAGATTTTTGAAGACGGACTGATCGTGCTGAATAGTCCTAACGTGAGCGAGGAAACTCTATTTGCAGATGTAGAATACCTGGAAAATTATTATGAGCAGAAGCTAACTCCAGCAATTAACTATCTCTTTAGCCTAGGTGCACCAGTACCAAAAGAATTGGCAGATATCGAGAACATTTATCCGTATTTCATTGTATGCGATAATGCCAGTAAAGATGAAATTTCAGAACTTTTATCAAGGACTGAAAGACAGAAATATTTTGAATTTGACACCAATAATTATAATGTTATTCGAGGTGATAAATATTATTTTATCAATAACAAGAAGAAGTCTATTGATACGATTGAGCGTTACATTGAGGAACAGGTCTTTATTAGGGAATTTAAGGGTCAGTTGCATAGGTATCTTGACTTGCATCGCATTATTTGGGAGAAGATTGATAACGTTAAGGATCGAGCCAAGGTTAAAGGTAAAGACATTATTATGTTCACCACTAAATTGGAAGGCTACGCCAAGACGATTAATTTAATTGATGGTAGAATCAGGCAAATGTCAACCTATATTTCTACGCGTGAAAAAATTGCTAAAAGCGATCCTGATCTTGAGGAATTTTTAGCAATTTCGGGTTTCCGTTACGAAACCCTGCGCGATACTTTGGAGTATATTAAATATTTGTGGGATATGACGAGAGATTATGTTAACCAGGCCCAAAAATTATTTGAAAGTATCAAAAATGATATTACTTCTGGTGACATTAAAAACCTTACCATTGTTACATCGATGTCGGCCGGCGCAGCCATTCTTAGCCTATTTACTGAATCTGAACCGACCTTTACGGCCTTTGGAGTGGCCTACTTCTTCATTCTGGCGTTTGTCGGTTGGATTGCTACTAAGTTGCTAAATTACATTGCCAGGAAGCGTAAATACGAAATTTCGGACATTGATTACGAATCAAATATTAAATAAAGCGAGGAAAGTAAAGTGGAAAATAGAGTAAGAAGGGGAGTTCGCGGTTTAGCGACGGGAATATTTGCATCCTTACTGATGGCATGCATGCTGAGCGTGGTTTCACCAATGGCTATTGGTGAAGAAGCGGTGGCGACCGATGGCAAAACGATTCAGCCAAGGTCGTCCAGCTCCATACTGGGCTCCGATGTGGAAGAGCTGAAATTTGGTGATAATTTATTGCTAGCTGGTGAAAGTTTGACCGATTCGAGTAGCAGCAGTAATGGACAAAAATTGCAAGTCAGCGGTTTGCTGTTTGGTTTTGGTAATACTCTAAAAACTAATTACGAATCAGAATATGCCTTTATGGCTGGTAACTACGTCGAGATTAACAATCTCGTGCGACGTGATCTGTTCGTAGCTGGTAATAATGTTATTATTGGTGCTGATGCCGAGATCAAAGGTAGTGTTTATGGCGCTGGTAGTAGCGTAAAACTGGAGACTAATGTTTCAGGAGATGTGTCTATTGCTGCTGCGACCGTTAAAATTGGGGACGTGACAATTGAGGGCAATCTTAATCTTGATGCGGATAAGGTAATTTTTGAGAATGGTGCCGAAGTGAAGGGCGTGATTACCTACAATGATCAAGCTGATATTAACCTTAACAATGTTACTTATGGTCGAGTCGAAACCTACGAAGATACAGAATATACGCTCACTACTGCGCAAATTTTAACATCGAAATTCTTTAGCATCATTGCTCTAATTATTGCAATGATTATTATCCTAGCACTATTTCCAAGACTTTATCAACGCATGTCGACTCATTTTGAAGACACTAGCAGTGTTGCCAAAGAATTTATAATTGGGGTTGGAATTTTGATTGGTCTGCCAATTGTGGGCATCATTTTGATGATGACGGTTGTTGGTATACCACTAACACTGGTTCTGCTGGCATTATACGCCGTAATCATTTATCTTTCGCAAGGTTTTGCTGGGCTTTGGTTGGGTCACATGGTGACTAAGACTTTAATTAAAGCCGAGACTAACAAATATATTGAGGCGGCTATTGGAATTATTCTTCTGGGGCTAATGTCACTAGTGCCATATCTCGGTACGGTCACTGGAGTAGTTGGTCTAGTTTTTGGTATTGGTTTAATTGTCCACAACCTTGGCGTCGGCGAGAGAATGGAAACCGTTAAAAAATCTAATAAGCCAAAAAGGAAATAGTTATGCATGAAAGTTGGAAGGCCTTCCTGGATGCCGAGTTTAACAAAGACTATTTCAAAACCTTGAGTCAATTCCTGTCTGCTGCCTATGAGTCTAGTACGGTTTTTCCGAAAAAGTCGCAGGTATTTCGGGCCTTCACAACTGATCTCAACAATATTAAAGTGGTGATTTTGGGACAAGACCCTTACCATACGCCAGGTGCAGCTCACGGCTTAGCTTTCTCGGTGCCCGATAGTCAGCCTATCCCGCCGTCCTTAGTCAATATCTATAAGGAAATTGATAGCGAATATGGCTCTCACGAGAATAAAGGCGGTAATTTGTCTAATTGGCAAGCGCAGGGTGTGCTTTTGCTGAATAATGTGTTGACGGTTGAGGCTCATAAGGCCGGCTCTCACCGCGGCAAGGGATGGGAAACCTTTACTGAAGCGGTAGTGCGCTATATTAATGAACAGAAAGCGCATCTTGTATTTCTGTT
Source organism: uncultured Candidatus Saccharibacteria bacterium (assembly GCA_947565505.1). GTDB lineage: Bacteria > Patescibacteriota > Saccharimonadia > Saccharimonadales > Saccharimonadaceae > Nanosyncoccus. The sequence continues at coordinate 13,612 of CANOGH010000018.1, forward strand.
ATGGGGGAGAGATGCGCGCAATAAAAAAGCTTTGATTGACAGTCAAAAACATTTAATTCTAGAGTCTCCCCACCCTTCACCCCTATCCGCACATGCCGGTTTTTTCGGGAACGGACACTTTAAGAAGGCGAACGAATTTCTGAAAGCACATCGATTAGAAGAAATTAAATGGTAAAATATTCGCCCCATGATATATTTTTGCCGTAATATTAGCAAAAAAACGCTGATTTATTTAAAAATATATCACCACATGAATAATACTACGTTGGCAGGACATGCCGGCGTAGTATTTACTTTTTGACAGTTTTTATTGCGAGAGGATTTTCGCCGACAGTTTCGTGAATGACACAAATAATTTCAATAAGCCCCGCGATTTGCTGACTTTGGAAAAACGTCCAATTTGGCAGGCATGGTGAGTTCCAAAACTTGTACCTTACTAGTTTATAAAAATCATCACGCTTATGGTTGCTAATATTGAAAATTTTTTGCTACACTGAAGCCCAGTAATAATAATCGGAGAAATTTATGAAATTATTCGGATTTCGATGCCAAAAGTCTACAGTACGCAAGATGAAACTCTGTCAAAAGCCTCAACCCAAAATCAAGCAAAAGCCAAAACTGGGCTTCATAAGTATAATAATCGCCTTACTCACTATGATGGTGACGTCTGCAATCGGCGCAGCTAGGACAAATGCCTTGGAATGTTTTGATCTACAGATCATCTTTGCTCGTGGATCGGGTGAAAGCTTGGGCGACAAAAGCGAAACTGCTTGGCGTACTAGTCTCGATGCCGGGTTACAGGAGAGTAGTCTGAGTTATCAGTTTTATGAGCTGGGCAGTGTTGCGCAAAAAGGGAAACAGTATCCGGCCGTGGCGGTTGCAGGATCGCTTAATGGCATCGCAAATTTAGTGGGTGCCTATGTTAGTGCTGGAACCGCTTACGAATTTGGGAGTAGCGTCTATCAAGGACAGCAGGAATTAGAGAATTACCTCACTGAGGTGAGCTATAGCTGTCCTCAAACAAAGTTCGTTCTGGGCGGTTATTCTCAGGGCGCAATGGTGATTTCTGGAATGCTTGATAGGATTGATGCGAAAAAAGTTGTTTATGTTGCAACCTTTGGTGATCCAAAAATATATTTGCCTGAAGGGAAGGGGATAATTCCAGACGCCTGTATTGGTAAAAATTTATCTAATTATCGTGCCAATGTAGTTGACTGTCGAGCATATAAGGGAATTTTGGGGGCTTATCAACCTTACCAACCAAAGACGTACTATGATAAATTAGGCACTTGGTGTAATGGCGAAGATATTATGTGCAGTTCCAAAATGAGTCTTCAAGATCATACCAGTTATGCCTCAACTAATCTCTATGCACAGGCTGGTGATGTCATCTTGAATAAAATTCGTCAAACTTTTCCAGATAAGCTCACCAGTTCAGCTACGCAAATTTCTTTTCATGATATCGTGATCCTGATTGATTCTACTGGGTCCATGGGGCCGATCATTAATACCTACAAGGCAGAAGCAAAGCGATTAGCACAAAAGAATTACGCACAGGGCGGTCGCGTAGCGCTTTATGAATATCGCGACCTCAGTGATCCGTTTGCGCCTCGGGAATTATGTAACTTTGAATGCAATTACGATGAGTTTGTTCACCAGCTTGAGCAAATTGAAGTGGGTGGTGGTGGAGATGCTCCCGAATCAGTACTAAATGCTTCACTACACGTTATGAACAGTATGAAATGGCAAATGGGAGCTTCAAAAAGTATTATTCTGCTAACAGACAATGGTTATCTTTCACCAGATCGTGACGGTACGAGCTTTCATCAGGTAGTCAAGCGTAGTTTAGAGATTGATCCTGTTAATATCTACACCCTAACGCCTCCAGGCATCATGCCAGAATATGAGGAGCTCACTTCGGCCACTGGCGGTAAGACCTTTAATTTGGAAGAAGAAATTGAATTGTCTACGGAAAGTGTGCTAAATAAACCGGTGGTCAATTTTCCGCTCGCCCAGTACGTTGGCTACACTACACAAAAATTTAGCTTTTCTTTGGATGCTAATATTAAAAATGATGCCGCCTATGAATATCTTTGGGATCTGGATGGTGACGATGAATACGAAATTAAAACCACTACTCCAAATTTAGAATATCAGTTTCAACATGCTTATTCAGGTTACGTTAAAGCTAAGGCCGTCAGCCGCGATTCTAAGAATTTTAGTTTAGCTTCGACGAAGGTTGATGTTGTGAGTGCTGATAGTGAAACTCTTCAATTAGCAGCAATAGAAAGTCTGACGAGTCAAAGTCTAGATTCTGGTTCAGCCCAAATTAATTTTGTCACACATGCCGATCAAATACTTTTAGTCATAAACCAGCAAGTTATGGGTTTTCTAACGGAAGACCAAAGACAGATCACTCTAACCGATATGACCGGAGTAATTGAAGTTACACTAGTGCCGTACGACCGTCAGTCCGGGCGCGGAATCAGTAAAAGCATTAAAGTCTATCCTAAAATACCCTATGCGCCGCAAACAGGCATAAGGCTACAAAGACGTTGTCAACTTAGCGTACCGAACTTAAATGATAATGGTCTCCATAATCACACTTGTAAACCGTTAGTTTAGGAGCATGATGATCGTGCTCTGCGATCGCAGCTGCTACTTCTGCCTCCTCTCGGGAAGCATAGCAAACTTTCTGCTGTTCTCCAACCCAACATTTCTTAATTATTCGTTCACGGTATCTCGGCTTACTCATAGCACTCTAAATTATATAACAATAATTTATCAACGTCAATGAAAATTGTCCAAGATTTATGGCTGCTCTTACTGAAGTCACCAGGCATAGATAGTAATGGGTTGATCGAAGTGCATTAATGAAATTTAAGGATTTGGCTAATTTCCGGATTGACACAGCTAAAAAGGCCATGCTAAAATAGAAGGTAGTTAAGGTAATCAGGTGGGAAGGTGAGCGAATTAGCAAAATATCTCAATCGGCATATTGTGGGGAACGTTTTTGGAAAGACTTCCATACGTGAAGCCTATGCTACTGATCGCTCCATTCTTCATGAAACACCACGGGTGGTTGCATTACCGGAAAATCTTGATGACGTACGCAAACTAGTGAGATTCTCAAATCAGCTAGCTAGTAAGGGGTTTCGTTTGCCAGTAACCGTTCGCGGAACGGGATTAGACAAAACTGGTGCCGCCATTGGTGACGGATTATTAATCTCGCTGGAAAAATTTAATCATATTGAGGAAATTGACCCACGCAGTCGTCTAGTACGTACGCAACCGGGAATCACTTTAGGGGAACTCAATACTGCTCTAGGGATTGAAGGTCTCTGTTTGCCAATTAGTGCTAACCCAAATTTAACAATCGGTGGTCTAATCGCGAACTGTACTTCTGATGACGCTGCGAACCGCTATGGTGGTATTTTTCATTATGTCGAGCGCGTTGAAGTTGTTTTATCGAATGGCGATGTTATCCAGCTATCACCACGAGGCGCTAGGGCGGTGGCGAATAAAAAGAGTAATACCAATCTTGAGGGTGAACTGTATCGCATGGTGGAAAGAGTGCATCAAAAATATTATAATACCATTGTCGATCTCAGCAGCAGGCAATTTAACGCAGCAGGGTACGCTACTATTACTATGGCAAAGCGTGGCAAAGTAATAGACTTATTGCCACTAATGTTTGCTTCCCAGGGTACTTTAGGTATTGTTACAGATGTTATTTTGCGGCTTGAGGTCTTACCAAACCCCGCACGAAAGATGATGGTTTCTTTCCACGACGACCGCAACGCTATTCGCTTTTTGAGCTTCGTGAAGACATTAAATCCAGTACTTTTGAATCTGTATGATCTACGGATCGCTGAAAGTGCAAGTCAGCACGGCAAAAAATCCAAATTTTTCAAAAGTAAAATCGGTAATGGGCTGCTGGTGATTGTTGGGTTTGACGAGTCGACCCATAAAAGCTCGCGTAATATTCGTAAATGTGTCGAAGCATTACCTAATGGGGTTTATGCAATTACGGAAACCAATAAAAATTCTGCGGATTTTCAAGAGTTTTATAGTAGTTTAGTAACATTTCTTAACGATGTTCCAGATGGAGAACGCACACCGGTGGCAGATGATGTTTTTATTCCAGCAGTACATTTTGGTGAATTTCTAGACAAATTAAAGGAGCTGGAAAAAACCTTGGAGATGGAATTACCAGTTTACGGTTCTTTTTCGGCTTCAAATTATAATGTTCGTCCAGACATTGATTTAACCACGGCGGATGGGCGGAGCGCAGCGCTAGATTTCTTGCGACATTATGGCAGAATTGTGAAAGATTGCAGCGGCTCTTTGACTGGAGGGACTCCAGAAGGCAAAGTTAAGGCCATCGCCATGCCATCGCTACCACCAGAAGAAAGAAACTTATATCTTGAGATTAAGCAAACCTTTGATCCTAATAATATTCTTAATCCGGGCGTGAAACTTGGTGCTGACCTCTATGATGTGATTCGCCACGTGCGCACGTCGCCGGCAAAGTATATCTCAGAATAAAAAAGTATGATATAATTAACGGCATGAAGACTAATCTAAAGAAAATATCTGATACTAAGGTGGAAATAAAGGTCAAGCTCGATGCTGATGATCTGAAGCAAGTTCAAGATACGGTAATAGAAGAGCTTGTTAAGTCTGTGCGCGTACCGGGCTTCCGTCAAGGTAAAGCTCCACGTTCTATGGTTGAAAAACAGTTAGACCCTAACGATGTGGCGAACCGGGTTCTTGACAAAGCAGTGAGGCAGACGAGCGGTAAGGCAATCGCCGAAAAACAAGTATTACCGGTTGTCGCGCCCTCTATTACGGTAGAGAAATATGTCAATGGTGAAATGATGGAATATACTATGGAGGTAGAGGTTTTGCCAGACATGAAATTGGGAGATTATAAAAAGCTTGGCGTCAAACGTCACCACCAAGAGGCAAGTCAAAAAGACATTGACGAAGTATTGGCTGGTATTGCGAAGGCTTATTCAAAGAAGGCGACCGTGGAGCGAGCTGCTAAAAATGGTGACGAAGTGGTAATCGACTTCTTGGGCAAAAAAGACGGCAAGCCATTTGAAGGCGGTAAAGCAGAAAATTATGCGCTTGAGCTTGGCTCGGGTAGTTTTATTCCGGGATTCGAAGAACAGATTGTTGGTCACAAAGCTGGCGATGAATTTGAAATTCAAGTGACCTTCCCGGAAGATTACGGTGAAAAGAGTTTGGCCGGTCAAGAAGTGATTTTTGAGATTAAGCTGCACGAAGTAAAGGAAGTTACTCCTGCGCCGATCGACGACGAACTGGTAAAACAGGCTGGTGAGGGTCGCTTCCAAACGGTTGATGAGCTTAAAGCTGATATTAAAAAGAATCTTGAATATCAAAATAATCAGCGCAGTGAAGAAGAATATAAAGATAAGCTAGTAGAAAAATTAGTTGAAAAGTCGCAAATTCAAGCTCCCGAGGCACTCATTAACGATCAATATCAGTTAATCAAGCAAGACACTCTAAGAAATGCCAATTATCATAACATGGATTTTGCAGAATATCTTGACTATGTGGGTAAAACCGAGGCGGAGTGGGAAGAGTTTGCGCAGGAACTGGCTAAAAATCGTGTTGAAGCGATGCTGGCTTTACAATTATTGGCGAAAGAAGCAAAAATTGAGGTCACCGATGAGGAAATTGACGCTAAAATTGCCGAATTTGCTCACGCCTACCGTAACTCAAGAGAAATGCTGAAACAGCTTAAACAGCCAGCAGCCCGCAATGATATCGGTGGACGATTATTGATTGACAAAACGGTCGACTTCTTAGTAAAAGCTAATGAATCCTAGTCTATCTTCTTATTATAGCACACATTACTTAAAAAGTCAATAGAAAAGTCAGATTTCACAGAAAAAATGCGAAAAACTCTTGCTAAAACAAGCTTTTTGAGGTAAAATATAGATAAGAGTTTCAGGTTGCTATGCGATTGCTGTAGCGTAGCCGCCAATTTTAGAGATAATAAATGTTAATTCAGAGGAAAAATTGTGCCAACGATTAATCAATTAATCCGTAAGCCTCGCAAAAAGGCTATCAAAAAGTCTAAAGCCCCAGCTCTAGGCTCAATTATCAATACCCTAAAAACCAAAAAATACGAGCAGGCCGCTCCACTTAAACGTGGTGTCTGTTTGAAAGTTACCACGAAGACGCCAAAAAAGCCTAACTCAGCTTTACGTAAAGTAGCGCGCGTGCGTTTGACTAATGGTCAAGAAGTCTGGGCTTACATTGGTGGCGAAGGTCACAACCTGCAAGAGCACGCCGTAGTATTAGTTCGTGGTGGTCGTGTACCAGATCTCCCAGGTGTCCGCTACCATATTGTGCGGGGCACCCTAGACCTTCAAGGCGTGCAGGGCCGCAAGCAAGGTCGTTCTAAATATGGTGCAAAGAAAGGAGAATAATTATGCCACGTAAAGTTACCAAATCACTACAGCGCAAAGTTACTCCTGATCGCAAATATCAGTCAGTGCTTGTACAAAGATTGATCAACAAGTCGATGTTAGACGGCAAGAAACAAGTTGCCGAAAGGGCAGTATATGAAGCTCTTGAGGGCGCGGCTAAGAAACTTAATTCTGAAGATCCAGTAGAAGTTTTTGAGAAGGCTATTGCTAACATTAGTCCAGATTTTGAAGTTAAATCTCGCCGTGTGGGTGGTGCAAACTACCAGATTCCATTCCCAATCAGCGGTCACAGACAATTACATTTTGCCTTTTCTTGGCTAGTGCAGGCTGCTCGGGCTAAACAGGGTATGCCTTACGCTAAGCGGCTAGAAACCGAGATTGTTGATGCTTACAATGAAACCGGGGCTGCCTTCAAGAAAAAGGAAGATTGCCACCGTATGGCAGAGGCCAACCGCGCCTTCGCCCACTTTGCTCGCGCATAGGTGATCTACAATCCGTATTTAACAAAAAGCTGGCTTTAGGGTCAGTTTTTTGATGGGATTGTATCCTAAATTTCCGACCCCGCTCATAAGGAAGGAAATTTTAGCATTCCCAATCCGTCATGAACATGCTACAATGAATAGAAGAAGATGAGGAGGTTAAATGGTAAGATTGGCAATAAACGGTTTTGGGCGCATCGGGCGGTGTTCGCTGAAAATTGCGCTTGAACGGCAGGACGCCGATGTCATTGCGATTAATGACCTTGGTGATCCAGGCACATTCGCCTACCTGCTTAAATACGATACAGCCTACGGGGTTTATGATCATGACGTGGCATTTGATGATCGGCATATTATTATTGATGGTAAGAAAATTCTTTTTCTATCGGAACCTGAACCATCAAAGCTGCCTTGGGACCGATTAAAGATTGATGCGGTATTGGAGTGTACCGGTAGGTTTAGGGATGAGGCTAGCGCGAGGCAGCATATTGAAGCCGGTGCTCGCAAGGTGGTGATTTCTGCTCCCGCTAAAGGCAAGGGAATTAAAACGGTAGTATTAGGAGTAAATGAAGAAGTAGTAACTGCAGACGACGAGATCATTTCGAATGCTTCCTGTACCACTAACTGTATTGCGCCAGTGATGAAAATTTTGGAGGACAGCTTCGGCATCGAGAAAGCTATGATGACGACGGTCCATTCTTATACTGCTTCACAAAGGCTACAGGATGATCGAGCAAAGGATCTGCGTGAGGGTCGCGCCGCAGGCGTAAATATTATCCCGACCACGACTGGAGCTTCACAGGCTACTGCTCTTACTATACCTAGTTTGAAAGACAAATTTGAGGGCCTATCGGTCCGAGTACCCAGCTTAGTAGTTTCGCTGGCCGATATTACCGCGGTTTTAAAGACCGATGTCAGTATTGCGGATATTAATGCGGTTTTCGAAAAGGCGGCTAGCGAGCCGTATTATGAAGGTATTCTTGACGTAACCGGAGATGAGCTGGTGAGTTCGGATTTTCGTGGCAATTCGCACTCGGTAGTGGTGGATCTGCCACTCACAAATGTAGTAGATGGCAATATGGTCAAGATAATTGCATGGTATGATAATGAATGGGGGTATTCTAACCGGCTAGTTGAGTTAGCCGCAGATTTTGGAAGGAGTGAATAATGGAATACAGGATATATGTCGGTGCAGATCACCGTGGTTTTGAAAAAAAGCAGCAACTATTGCAGAAAATTAGTGGTTGTCATGCGTTTATTAAGTTTATAGATAAAGGAGCGCACGAGCTTGACCCAGAAGATGATTATAACGATCCGGCCATTGCTGTGGCGAGTTCGGTTGCCCTGCACAAGAATAGCTATGGCATCTTAATTTGCGGCAGCGGTCATGGAGTCTGTATGCAGGCGAATCGTGTACCAGGAATCCGGGCTTTTAATGCACTCGACATTAAAGATGTAGAGCAGGCGAGACGTGATGATGACGTTAACGTAATTTGTCTGAGTGCCGATCGTTTAGATATAGACTACATGGTTGAGCTTGTCAAAGCTTTCTGTCATACAAAGCCCAGCCAAGAAGAGACATACCAGCGGCGCAGCCGTAAGCTGGACGACATTATTGATCTAGACGACCGTGAAGAATTTAACAGTGATGACGATCCAGGAATTCGCGAGGAAAACAGTTTGGACTTTAATGAGCGAGAGGCGAATCAATGAGTCTAATTGTCCCAGCAATTTTAACCGCTGATCTTAATGACTGTAATGCGCAAATTCAGGCAGCTAATATTTTTTGCAAGCGGGTACAGGTGGATATATCAGATGGTACTTTTGCGCCATCTGTGCTGGTACCAATTTCTAGCCTCACCTGGCCAGAAGGCCTAGTGATGGATCTACATATCATGTCGGCGAAGCCCAGCGATCATCTTGAGGCTATTCTGAAGGTGAAACCTGGCCTCTGTATTTTACATGCAGAAGTAAGTGATGATATCGTGAGTATCACCAACAAGCTGCATGCAGCCGGCATTAAGGTGGGAATTGCCCTATTGAAAAATTCCTTCCCAGGGAAATATAGCAGCTATATTGCAATGGCGGATCACGTATTGATTTTTGCTAGTGAAATTGGTAAGCAAGGCGCTCCAGCTGATATGATGCAAGTGGAAAAAGTTGCCTTAGTGCGAGCAATTAAGCCAGAAGTAGAAATTGGTTGGGATGGCGGTGCCAATCTAGGTAATGTCAGGGCCTTAGCACGAGCAGGGATTGACGTGATCAACGTTGGTAGTGCCATTTCGAAGGCTAGTGATAAGCCAGCGATGTACCAATCGCTAATCGCAGAAACAGAAAAGAAAGGTGTACTAATTTAGAAAGGACAAATATTTATGACAGATGAAGAAAAAAAGCTAGCCGAATTAGAAGAAATCGACATGGCCAGATTCAAGGCTTACACTAAGGATTTGGAAGATGGACTAAAAATTGTCCGCACTTATCCTCAAGGTGTCACAATCCTCGGTTCCGCGAGGCTTCCAGAAGATAGTCTCTATTATCAAAAAGCGCGGGAATTGGGCGGCTTATTAGCTCAGAATGGACATACAGTTATTACTGGTGGCGGCCCCGGTATCATGGAGGCAGCTAACCGTGGGGCTTACGAATATGGCGGTCGCAGTATTGGACTAAATATCGAACTGGATCACGAACAGTTTCCTAACCCCTATCTGACCGACAGTCTAGATTTTCGTTATTTCTTTGCCCGTAAGGTGATGCTAGCGATGTCCGGCAAAGTTTACGTCTTCTTCCCGGGCGGTTTGGGCACGCTAGATGAATTTTCGGAGATCGTTATTCTGATGCAGGAGCATAAAATGCCAAAGATGCCAGTGTTCTGTTTTGGTAGTGAATTCTGGGAGCCACTAGATGATTTTATCAAGAAAACTTTAGTACCAATGAAACTGGTATCAAAAGATGACCCTAATATTTATAAAATCACTGATAATCTTAATGATATCGTTGCTGCTGCCAATAAGGTAGGTCACCCCATGGTGAAAGTCAATTATTACGATGGCTACTCAAGCGTCATGAAGGATCTAGAAGAAGATAAAGCAAAATAGCTTAGGATAAATTGAGGTGTTTTGACGATAGGCGTCTACTACGTCTTAACTCTCGTGAAACGGTAGAAGCGTTGCATTTCGGATGCCGAGCGATTTCTCTAGCTGAATGGCTACTATTCCGCCAATCAGCTAGAAGTACTCACTCATCGTGTAATAAGCGTGCATAATAAGACCGAGACATATTTTTCTCCGGTTTTATTAGTTTGTAATGAATCAATCGTAACAGGAAACCAAGAAATATGCCTCTTTCTTGTGGGCTATATAGCAAACGCTAGATAATTTAAGACCGTCAAGAGCGATAACCGTGCTAAAAAGCTCTCGCCTGAAGCTTCGCCCCAGTCTACACTTTTTATCCCGGTTATGTTGCATTTGAGGGTTAAGTGGAGGATAAGTACTTGACTTTTTAGCCAATCTGTGCTACAATGAT
>CANOGH010000019.1 GCA_947565505.1 uncultured Candidatus Saccharibacteria bacterium
TAGTCAAGTGTTTTTTCATGAAAAGTGGATTATATTGATCAGGGTTGCAGGAGTAAGCCGCTAGGAACGAAATCCGACCAAAAATTCAAGAAGGAGTTCTGATGATTTTTTGGTAAAATAAGGATTGATCACACCTAATGAAACCTTCTAGTATTTGGTCTTCACGTTTTATTTTATCGCTTTTACACAAGCTCTTGATTGAGATAGTAATAATACTCTAACAGCTCACGCGAGTAATTTTTAATTATAGCAAGTTTCTGATCTGGCGCAGCATCTTTTTTAGGCATAACAAGCATACGCGTAATCCCTATTTGCTCGACGAAGGCTGGATTGTGACTTACCATGATAATAGTTCCAGCGTAATCTTTGAGATTTTCACCAATAATTTTCTGAGTTTCAGGGTCAAAATGGTTAGTTGGCTCATCCAATATAATCAGATTTGCTCGAGTTAGTAAAGTCTTACATAATGCCACTCGAGCTTTTTCACCGGGAGATAGTACTGAGACTTTTTTGTAAATATCATCACCATAGAAAATAAAATTCGACAGGACCCCTCGGAGTTCAGTGTCTGTAAAGTCGGGAGAATTAACGTTCTCCAGAATTGTGCGGCGTTCATCAAGGATCTCAAACTCTTGCGCGTAATAAGCTAGCGAAACGTTTTGCCCGAAAATAATCGTTCCAGCATCGGGCTGAAGTTGACCAACGATTAATTTCAGCAAGGTTGACTTACCGACGCCATTCTCGCCTACAATTAAGAATTTCTCACCACGTGTCAAGCTAAAGGATAATTTATCATACAGAATCTCCTCACCTGGATAAGCAAATTCCAAGTTTTGTACCTCCAAGGGAGTACGACTACCCATCCTGAGGGGGGGAATATTTAGGGCAACGCGGGCATATTCCTGCTCTCGCTCTCCTAGTTCAGCCAACCGTTTAGCCAAAACTTTCTCGCGCTGATGCCCCATTCCTATCAAGGCAGTATTGGAGCGCTTGGCGGCACGTGCTCTAGCAACAAACTCCGAAAGACGTTTAATTTCCCTTTCCTGTTCGGTGATACGAGCATCTTCGGCAGCTTTTTCGGCGGCGTATTGATGCCGAAAAGAGTCATAGTTGCCCTTATACAGTTTAATTTGGTGGGTCACTTTATTGACGAACAGAGTTTTATTAGTTACGCTATTTAAGAATTCGACATCATGAGAAATCACCAATACATCGCCTTGATAATTACGCAAATAGTTAGTAATAAATTGTTTAGTGCTGGCATCTAGGTGGTTCGTAGGCTCGTCCAGCAATAATAATCCGGCGTTCTCAAACAGGACTTTCGCAAAAGCCACCTTCGATTTTTGACCACCAGACAGCTCCTTCATTTTATGATCAACCAGATCAGATAAATGCATTTTATCAAGAATTTTCAGTAACTCATAATCGAAATTATTCAAATCATACGAATCAATTAAATCTTGCAAGTCATTAATTCTATTTAAGATCGCTTGGCTTTCAGGATATTTTGCCAGCTTTTCATATTCCTGGTTAAGCTGTGCCTGCAATTCGTCTACGGGTCTTCCCGAAGCAACGTAGTCCCACACCGTGATCTCGCTCTGTTCCTCCGGAATGATGATTTCTTGAGGTAAATAACCTAGACGCAGACCGGGCAGAATAATCTTTCCGCTATCCAGCTCCTGTTCCCCCAAGATCACGCGAAAAAGCGTGGTTTTGCCAGCGCCATTCACTCCGACCACACCCACTTTATCAGTGGCATCAAAATGAAAACTACAATCATCGTAGATTATTTTTGTGCCATAAGCTAGGTGAAGATGTTCTGCGCGCATAGATTATATTATAACAGAAAATACAACAGATGAGTTATTCTGGATGATACTTTGGTGATATTTTGTCATGAAATATCAAGGAAGAGTTGTTTTTTGAGGTGATCTAACTGCTGATTCTACTAACGTAGGAAATCAGCTCGCGGAGCAGACTATTGTTCTCCTCAAGACACCGGATAATTTCATTGGAATCGATTTTATTTCTAATATCTTCCAACATATCAGCAATATTATCAAGCGAGGTGGCTTGCTTTTCGAGAGTATCAGCCATATTGTCTAAGGCCGTCACTTGACCACCAGCCGTTTTGCCGCTATCAATTCTCATTAATTGCGCTTCTATCCTTGATAAAGTATTTTTGATCTCGGCAACATCACTGAAGCTATTTTGATAAGGGTTTGAGGTTTGAAAATTTGGATCCATAATGAGGCTCATTATAATTTAGATCTACCAAATAGTCAAATCACCTAAGAGCAGCAGCTTCAGACGTACGAGACATGTTTGACAAGCAACTAGATAATTTAAGAACTTCTTTTCTAGGCGATCAGTAAATCTTTAATACAATACTCATATGCAGTTTTGTTCAAGTAATCTGGTAGCCCAAGCTAGTGCGCATGATACGTATCGCGCGGCTCAGAGAAAAGGTAAGGGATTTCTAACAAGCCCTACGATTCTTTTTTTGGGCGAGATTATTGCTAGCACCAATGTATATTGCCGACATAATGATTTTAGTGGCATTAGCTATTACGTTTGGAATATTTTTGATCGTACCGTTTGTCTTATTTAAACGCAGGAGGTAGAACTTTTTGACCGCTTATCCCACTTATTCTTCCTACGTCATCCAATACAAGTTTTCACCATGGCAATAATAATTGATTCTTTAGTCTAGCTTTATTTCTCTCAGCTTGCTCTGAGAATGTTAATTCTGGAGGCGGCGTTAGCCATTTCTCTCTTGTATACTCAGTAAGAATCGTCTGCATCTTTTAGGTGCTATGATTAATGAAAAAACGCCAAAATCTTTGTGCAAATTTTTCTCTTTTAGTACACTGTGATATAATTGGCGTAGCGATAATTTTGGTAAATTTTCGCGTTAGATTTTGCACCCGTAGCTCAGTGGAGTAGAGCACTGGTTTCCGGTACCAGGTGTCGTGAGTTCGAATCTCGCCGGGTGTACCACGTTGAAATTAAGGTGCGTTTGAGGTCTCCTGACCCCTGTAAATCGCATTCGAGCCGTTTCTTTAGCCTCTTTGGTTTGAGAGACGGCTTTTTGGATTGGAATTAAGTACTTACTAGGGGTGAACACCAAGGTTCGAGCCTTTAATTCTAATTTTCCGCCCAGTGTTTTGATAACGTATTGTTTTCGCTCCAGATCATCGCTATCAAAATCCTCTTTGGCGTATTTGGCAAACATAAACACATCATTTGCCACTTGTCGCCAATCCCTAGATGCCACCTCCGCCTTTGCTATGGCTTTTTCACGGGCCTTGATTTGATTCTCCAGATTCTCTGATTCCTCTAGGAAATAGGAATCGTCCGTAATTATGTTCTTATAGCGTAATTGTCGAAGATTAGTAAGTTCGCTAACCCTCTGATCTCGTTGTTTCCTTAACTCATTCATCTTCTTGTCTTGGTCAGCAATACGAGCTTCATCCTCCTCTGCTAAGGCCTCAACTGCTAGTTTGAAGAAGTCTGGGTCAATAGTATATTTCGCCAATTCAGCCTTAATCTGTACTATTAGCTCTTCTTCAGGAATACAGATACTTTTTTGAGGACTTTAATTCCAGTTTTCTTAACCCCTTGGCCACTACAATGATAGTGGAGGAATTCTTGCGTAGTGCCATTTTTATAATGCTTTGTATGTAAATCTCCGATAATAGAATACTCGCAAATGGCACATTTGACTAATCCACCAAGTAGGCGTTTCGGTTTTTCTTCAGTTTTATCCTTCAATTTTATATATCCTTCAATTTTATATTACGTTGAGATTGATCTAGGATAGCTAAAACCCGCTCTCGTTCTTCCTCGGAAATTAGTGCAGGGTGATTTCCATTATATTCCTTGTGGCCATAAGTAAACTTTCCTACGTAAAATATATTGCTCAATGCGTGCAACATTCCAGTATACGACAGGGGTTTACCACCAGTTTTACGGCGTTGATGTGTACGTAACCCAAGATCCTTATCCGCATATTCGACTAGCTCAGGAACAGTCACTACTCCAGTTAAGAATTTATCAAATACTTGGCGCATTTTATCCCAGGTTTCAGGATCTGGAACGATAGTTTTCTCATAGCGGTCATTGATATATCCGATCGGCGGGACGCAAGGCATCCACCCCTTATCAGCTTTAGAATACATTCCACGGCGGACATTCTTCATTAAGTCCTTACGGAATCTGGCATCCATACTAGACTCAACATCAAACATAATGTCATCATCTTCGGTATAATCGCAAGCATCAGTGACTATGCAACGTAGTTTACCATCATTCATCATCTGATGAATATAGCCACTATCTTGTGGATTGCGACTAATGCGATCAAGCTTCCAGGCTAGAATACCATTAGCCTTGCCAGCCTCGATTAGCTCAATCATTTCGTTAAATCCGTCACGAATGCCAGGCTTTCCACCAGATTTTTCGTCAGTACGCACAGCAACTACATTATAGCCATTCTGTTTAGCCTTAGCTTTCATAATGCGAACTTGATCCTCGATAGACTGGATTTGCTTATTCGCATCCTCAGTACTTTTGCGAGCATAAAGTACATAATCAAGGCTCTTTTTATCAATTTTATTCATCTAATCTCCCTTGTTCTTGGTTGCGGGTGGAAAGTTTTTCTTATACTTATTATACCACTTTCCACCCTGTTTGTTAATAGTTTTGAAGCACTTTCATCTCTGTGAAATTACCTTTTCTAGCTTTTCAGAAGGCTCTGGATTTTGTCGAAAATTTCTTTAGAAATCATTGGTTTGTGCTTGCCTTGATATGTTTTGCCACGGAACTGGAACTTGCCAGTATAAAATGAATTACGAAGGATGCTAGATGCCTGAGACCTTGTAAGTGGATGACGCTCGTAATGCTGGATTGCAAGTAGATGTTCGTTCAGGAATGAGGTAATCCAGTCGAGCGTATATTTTCCAGTAGCGTATTTTTCTAGTGCCTCTCTGATTGCGTCCCACGATTTTGGATCTGGTACGATTTGTTTCGTATGAGTGTTATTTAGCTAACCAATCGGCGGTTTTCCTGGATCTTCTCCACGCCGAGCTTTCAACTCAAGACTTCGAGCAACCAATATTGACTGAGTTTGTTGTTGCATTAGTTTTGCTTGATTATTCATTTTCTTCTCCCTTCTGAGAATTATTAACACTAAACTGTCCGACGAGCGGCGTAATAATCATCTTGCGTTTGTCGTTAGGATCTTTTTCATAACTGATCAAATTAGCTTGTTCGAGAACTGGCAGGTACTGCTTAGCACTTGATCGCGATTCAGCATTTCCCCCGTCTTGCCATAGCAATATGCAGCAAGGTCATCTATCGTGATGCCTGTGGCAGCTTTTACGCCGTCAGCAAGAAATTGCTAAACAGCGTAGGACGCGTATTAGTATTTTGCGTGGAGTTTCGATTCGTATGCCTATGCTCATCTATGGTTGCAAAGTTGACCAAAATGGGCACGAGATCAAAGCGGATGAAGAGATTACGCTAGAGCAATTTATCGACAACGTCGATGATGCTTCGTGGCAAGAATTTATGCCAGAAGGTGTTACAAAAGAGATGCTTAGGACTAAGTTTGCTAAGTATTACGATGAAGAGGTGTTCATCGGTGCCGGCATCGATATTCGCTTGCGAGCTTTGGCCGCGGATTACCTTGCTCCAAGTGAGCGAGTAATGGAAATTGGGGAAATCTTTAAGAGTTTCAAGAATCCAGATAAGGAAACTGTCCTTACGCCCTGGAAAGTAGTTAATACACACATAAGCTCTACGCTTGGTGGTGCTGATTTTAACCATATTATTGAGCTTGATGAAGAAGTCGACAAGAAGGGCGAGAAGCTGGGATTGCCAAACTGGGAAGATCAAGGTGAAGTTACTAAAATCTGGAGCGACGAAAATGCTAAAGTATTAGAAATCAACAGTAAATCTGGCCTCTATCCATTGCTATGTGCCTACGATTTCTATGATCAGGCTTTAGCTAGAACTATACATAGCAAACATACTGACGAAGAAGATGTTTTTCGACAACTTTGGGATGAAATTCTCAACAAGAATATCTACGTTTTAACAAAAAGCCCGATGGCAAAGACTATTACGGAACGCACTTTAGCTGGATATACTGGTACAAAAACTAATGTAGTTTATATTCCAGATTTAGTTGAGAGGCTAAGGGACGAAAAATTCGATCTTAATAAGGAATTGGCTGATGAGTTTGGCCTAGAAGGAGCAGAGATGTTAAAATTTGATGCCGTAGTAGGCAATCCTCCATATCAAGAGATGAACGCAAAAAATAAAATGTCACGTAGCATCTATCCAGATTTTGTGAGAGCATCAAAAAAGATTGGCAACAGAGCTTCTCTGGTAATGCCTGCCCGTTGGATGAGCGGTGAAAATGGTCCGTATCGAGAAACGCAAGGCTTTATCGATATTATGGTCGCAGATAATCATTTAGTCAAATTTACTCTATTTCCCAAATCAACAGACGTTTTTAGTGGAGTAGATATTAAAGGAGGCATTTGTTACTGGTTATGGGATAGCTCTTACGATAGCGATCTTGTAAATTATAATGTGGTAGAAGACGGTAATATTTTTTCCGATAAAGTATCATTCCAGCAGTTTGATAATATTATAGTGCGTTCGCCACAGCTCATATCAATCATTAAAAAAGTTTTTGATAAACCAGTAAAACCAGACTCCTTCAAAAGAATGGTATCATCGTGGAATCCATTCGGTTTTGTGTCAGATTTATTTACAAAAAATAATGAAAATGTATCTCGAATTAGCGAATCGCCTGAAGCTAGTGATGATTACGTGATACACGGTCTACTAAAAAATAAACGCGTGTTACGCTATATTCCAAATTTCGAGCTGAAAAAGAATCTCGAAGGTGCAAAGTCGTGGAAGGTGTTTTTGCCGCGAGCAAACGGCAGCGGAGCCTTCGGAGAAACGTTTAGCTCGCCTATGGTGGGTGCTCCAATGACAATATGTACTGACACATTTTTGCAGATAGGAAGCTTCAGCAATGAGACGGAGGCTCAAAACCTATTGAAATATATTAAAACAAAATTCTTTCGGACAATGGTTGGTATTAGAAAGACTGCCGTCTTCAACTATAAAGATTGCTTCGAATTCGTACCGATACTTAACTTTAGATATGAAGACGGTATAGATTGGACAAAATCAGTTTCAGAAATAGATTACCAACTTTACAAAAAATATAACTTATCTGATGAGGAGATATCGTTCATCGAGTCTAAAGTGAAGCCGATGGAGTAATATGAAAGATGTAATACCCAAGATTGACATTCTTGAGAATACCATTCGCCGACATAGCGACCTGCTTGAAATACTCCTTTTAGATAGAACTAAATCTACCAGACAGAGAGCTCATAATATTTTATGGGCTACAGATTCATATGCACATCATAAGGCAACTAGTGAAATCGAAATTGCCGACATCACTGGAGAATATACTCTACTTATTCAGCCAAGAATATCTAAATCAAAAGAAGAGCAGAGATTAAGGACTCACGATAAAGCCGAAGTATTTACTCCAAAAGAAACCGTGCAACAAATGAATCAAGATATAGATTGGGGGATTGGTCATTGGCCAGTAGATCGGAATAATTGGCAAGATTACGTAAGTGAAAAACGTCTTGAAATAACTTGCGGGGAGGCGCCATTTATCGTAGGTCGTTATAACGCATCCAATGGTAAGAAAGTCTTAAAACTGGAGAACAGAGTGGGTTTTCTAGATCGCAAATTACAAGTAGTGTCTGATTTCTGTGATAGCATAGACGATTGGCTGAAGTGGACTAAGGCGGCTTTTAAATCATCGTACGGTTATGAATGGCAAGGTGATAGTCTATTGATAGCCCGCGAAAACCTGCTCTATACTTTTATAGATTACTATAATGCTAAATTTCCAGATCGATTTATTGATATGGAGAGTAAACTAAAAAATGATGACTTAGAATTACTAAAAGAGATAACTACTATTATATCCTGGAACATCTTCCAGATGGATGGCTTAAAATATGTGATTCCGATGAGCTGTAAGCATACCGAAGAAATAGTAAATGAGGCACCAGGACTTCTCAAAATGCTTGGAGAAAAAGATGTCGTCAGAAAACGCATTTGTGAGGGCTGTGTAAAATCTGATCCGAAATTACATAATGGCAAAAAGGTTAAAGTAATGGATTGGGATGCTAATAAACCAATATACTTTTACAAACTTATGGAGCGATAATTTCAGAATGGAACTAACTTTAACTTAAGGGCTACTATTTTCGACGACTTTTGTCTTCCAAAGATCCAAATCACACCGATGCAATACGCATCTCCCATATAACTCCTTTTCTACCCACTCCACCTTATGGGTAGCTGGATTATAATATGGTTTGGTTGGCATAAGTTCACCAAAGGGATTAATAAGCGGCTCGGTACGAGTAGACAGAGTGCTTTGTTCGTTGTTAATGCTTTGCCTACTTGTCGTAGTGACGGATATGCTGCTTAAAGCCGTTAAAACTTGGTTCTGTGGCTTTTGGCCATCGGGACGAGTATGGGTGAGGCTCGAGCGATTTAGGGGCTTCCTGGAGCAAATTTGAGCCTTTCTAGCATATCTACGATATCCGCTAGTGCGAGCTAGAGCTTCGCTACTCCATTTTTGATTTGCTGTGGCTTGTTTAATAGCTTCAGCAAACTCCAATTTTTCTCGGTTCCAACGCCAGAAAGTATCCTCAGAAATTCCAGCACCAAAGCAAGCATCCCGAATGGTCAAGCCGTCCGTGATGTAGCCAGCAATCTGGTCTTTGAGCTCTTTAGTGTATTTACTGGGCCTAGCCATACTTTTAATATAGCATTTTCTGTGCAAAAAGTTTTTTCTATACTAATAGTGAAATGTGTAAGAAAAACCGCAAAATACTCAGCACTTACTTTTCTTTTTAGATCTCTTCTTTTGATTTTTCTTTTTCATCCATCGTGGTTGCTTATCTAATGCAATAATTCTAAGCGTGTCTTCTAGAAAAAGTCTTATTAGAAGACTGTCTTGGTGTTGCCGCTCTGGCACTTCTTTATCCCAATTCGTATATTGTATAAGCGAGATTCGTATCTGACAATCTTGTAAAAGTGCTTTTTCGTCTTTGGTAAGATATATGGCAGCAGAGTTTATTCTGTTATTGAGCGTAGAATAGTATTGATGAACCTCGTCTATATACTCTTTACCTTTTTTCTTTTTATAATATATCTTGTCTATACTACCGAAAAAATCATTAGCAGCATTATTAATTTTTTCAAGTGCATCTAATCTGCGATCATAATATTTTAACCGAATCTCCGTTTGCTTGTTACCGTGACTAGTGAGAAATACTACCAAAATAGCTGTGACAGCCGTGATGGCGGCAGGAATACAAGAAGCTAATATATTGTATGTATTATCGGTATCCTTTTCGCTAGGCTCAGCAATAGTTACATACATTTCGCATCTATCCGACGCATTCAGCAACTCTCCGTTCATCTTGCTAGCTCCAACAAGCGAGCAACCAACTCTTGCACAGTTAAATAAGGCGATATAGTATGATTGTTCAACTTTCTTGCATTTTTTATGGCAAAAACTAGCGTAGTAGGTTTCTCGTCAATCATTTTGTCGAGCCACCATAAATCAGTCTTGCTATATTCGCAGCCAATATAGTCAGCTAAAATCCGTTCAAGCTGACCACCCTTATCAGTAATTTTCTTATACTCAAAATGCTGAACCAAGAAGGTCTCAAACTGAGGGTCGGAGAAAGCGAGATGAACTTTCTTAGAATCAGCAAAACGCTTCAATTTTTGATAGCCTCCCTTAAGACTATCTTTATCGCAAACCGCCCAAGCTTCAATATCAGTTTCATCGATATTAAAATTTTTAGCATATTGCTGTCGTTTTTCAACGCATTTCTTAATAAGGCCCTTATGTTGTCCCTGTTTTTCGAATATCTCCACCTTAACGCCAGAAATGCGTTTATACTTGATGAGTGTCGCAAAGTATATTTTCTCGGTCACTCCCTCACATAAGATTAAAAGCATACGTGGATATATCTGCATTAAATACTATCCTCAATAAATGGTTTTGCTCCATACAGTCCGCTTCGATAGTGCCTCTCGAATGGATCATTCTTTCTTGGGGATAATTCATTAAGTGGATAGGATACAGATTCTTCATACTGATTCTTATCAATAAAGATAATTTCATCCCTAGATAAAATATTCATTAACGAACTGTCGTGTGTGTTAAAGATAATTTGTGCATTATTAGCAGACCTAAACTGAGCCAATACATATTTGCAAATATCAGGATGGAGGTGTAAACCGAATTCATCAATGTATAAGATTTCATTCTGTTCTATGGCGTGTATAATAAGAACTGAAAGATCAAAGATTACTCTTGTGCCAGCTGATTCTTGGCTGTCCAAATAGAATTGAGCAGCTCCAACAATATCTCCACTATCGTTTCGCACACTATGCGTAGTTGTAATCGAGATAGATTTCTTTTGCCGTATATTATTTTTCACTTCGTCATTAAATGGCAAGCCTCTAATAAGCTCATCTGGAGTTTCAATTTCATTAATCTTAATATCTCTAATCCAAAAATCAGCACTATGTAAGAAATTTAGTACTTTTGTTTTCATATGCGGATTCTTTTGCAAAAGTTCTACGCTTCTTTGCCTTAAGCTCTCGGTTTCGCAAGTAATAACATTCAAGCCTAAGAAGAAGTCGAATACGAGGTTAGCATAATCGTTATTATCTTCTCTAGCCTTTGTAATGAGTAGTGTATCCTTACGAGTTTTAGACATTAATGATTCCGAGAAACCAAACTTTTTTGATGTGCTAAGATTAGATATTTCCTGATAGGTACGATTAAATACCACTTTTTCTTTTTGTGATGTTAATTCTATCAAAGATTCGCTAACTATCTCGTTTCCGTTAAATTCAATACTATAGCGGAATTTTCTATCATTAATTTCAAACTCGGTTTCCAGGAGCGTGGGAAGTGCATTGCCGGCTCTTAGCAAAAAAGGCTCAAAGGGAATACCTACAATCTCTGCCTTGGCAGAGTTAATGATAAACCACTTCATAAAGGCTAGCGCACGCGCTGTATTTGATTTACCGCCAGCGTTCGGACCATATATTGCTGTAATGTCACCAAAAAATATCCTTTGTTCGCTAAAAAACGATCTATGGTTTGATAACTTCAATGATATTATCTTTTTCATACCACTATTTTATCAAAATATTCCTTATTTTGCAATAATTTTGTAGAAAAATAGCAAAATGATATATAAATACGGAATAGTAGCAAACAGGGTACGGTCTTGACGATATTGTTTTGTGAAAGGTTCGTTATATTCAGGGTGGGGGTATTAGTTTTACATCGATCATCAAAAAACACAGTATAGCTGATGCAATATCACTACACCACAAAATATGATGGTTCTCACCCTGCACTAATTTTACTCGTCAAAAGCACGATAATCAGTTATAATGTTATTAACATCCCATCAATGTTCGATTGTATACAAAGCTAACTGGTTTACCTTCTAGTAGATCATCTATGATTAAAGTTCGAACCTCGTTGATGGCGGTGTACCAACGCTATGCAAGCGTGGGATTTGAAAACATGAAGCGGTGGTTTTCGGGATATTGATGTAGAAATGTAGCCATGAGAGTTCCTGCAAAACGAAAAGTATCTTTGATGAGTCTATGATGTAAGAGTTAGAGAGTGTTTGATTGTAGTCAAAGAGTTGAAGTAGATTTATTGATTGCTATGGTTAGACAATTGAAGTTTTTAGAGCGGTCTCGCAGGCGGATATAAATAAATGCATAAATGACCGTAGAGCGTGATGCGTTGTTGGTTCATGCGCCGTTCTTTGACGCCTCAACTTGTATTAGTTATTTATTATGCCTTATTAGATTATTTTAAAATTAGATAGAAGCCTGACATGCAATATGAAAAATTAAGGAATGTACAGGGCAAACACGGGGATTTTGCACCTGATTATATGAAAACTTGGACACTTTTGGCTATTCTGTCCAAATTTGGACACTTATGCTTAAAATGTCCAAGTTTTGACAGTATTTAATTTTATTTTATAATATTAAGGATTTAGTTTGTGAGACTGGCACGGTGCGCCTTAATAGCAAGATTCCCCTCTTCTATAACATTTTGAAAGGCATGCAAGCGCGCGGATATCATAATGGTACCGCAAACAACAATGTTGCAATGTTAGTTTTGATAATAACTTTGGAATTAACATTCTCAGAGCAAGCTGAGAGAAATAAAGCTAGGCTAAAGAATCAATAATCATCATAACCTTCATAATAGGCATCCTCATAAAGATCTAAGCAAACACCAGTACAATCATCAGGAGGGTTATAATAACTATGCCCTCCATAATATCGATCCAAACCGCCAGCATCATAAGCTTGTTCTTCAATTTCATCCCAGCAACGTCCGGCCTCGTAATGTATGCAAGACGTACCGCCAGAAGAATCTGGTTCATTCGCACTACCACTATTATGAGAATTATTTGAAGGAGAGCTATCAGAATTCATTAAGTTAGATTCATTAGAATTGCTTGAAGATTCGTCATGACGATCATAATCAGCACGTTCTCGGCACAGTGAGATATCATCAATAGCACTACGGTCAGGATGCTCGGCGTTATATTTTTCACAGGCCTTATAGAGCGGGTAGCGCGTGATTGTTAGGATAACGGACGATTCGCCACGATTATTTTTTGCGGTAAGGTGATATTGGGTTGGTTCGAGATCTGGATTTTCGTTAAACCGGATATCCGAACCGTCAATAGTAAAAGTGAATTTTTCGTCTAGAACTGTGGTCTGATCATTAATGTCAGGGTCATTAATCTGTAGCCAGGATGGTGGATTTTGCATGGCTACTTTCGTAACAGTTAGGGTTGCGTGAGCCTTTTTTAGTATGGCATTTTCGGGAGTTATAGAAATCGTGAGATCCGGAGTTTGATCGTAGTCATCGACATGAAGACGGTGGTCGGTTAGGACTACGGAATAATTTCCGTCTTCATCTTGAACAAGTTGCTCACCAAGTAATGGTTCAACATTTGATCCTTCAAGTTGGATATTAATTTCCGGAGGAACCACTTTTTCACCATACCACCAAATATTTGAGCAAAGCCAAGCATTACCTGCGCCGAGTAAAATAAGAATAGCTAAAATTCCGCCGACAAAAGAGCCGGTTTTACCAAAGGCTGCGCAAAAAGAATAAACAATATAAATTAAGCCAATTAAAAGTAGTATGGTCCACATAAAAAATAAGTTCGACACTATGTCAAAAAAACAAAACGAATGATACGCTGGTACACCTTCTAGGTAAAAGTTTACATTATTTAGACGAAGAAAACAATCCAAAACAGGCTAAATCAGAGGATAATAGATTAGAACTTCGGTCCGATATCCTAATTACGTTGGACAATGAGATAAAAAGATGGCAGGATATTCTTTCGGTCGACTACAATAAATGGCTATTCGACGATTAGATTTAATAACTAGTATGTATTACATTAGTATAGGTAGTAGGAAATAATAGAATGTATATAATATAAACGACCAATTCGTCAAGTTGATGGCTGCGTTTACCTTGACATTTAACTCCCTGAGAGGTTTCAGAAGGTTTTACCCTTCTTGGAGTACCCCTGTCCAGTCGAAAGGGAGAGCACCATCAATCTAAAATAAAACTGTTTCCTTCGTCCAAAGATGTTTCTTCATTTCCCCAGATTTCAACATTTCGTCCTTGAGCTTCATCATGTAGTCTAGCCGTTCAACCTCGTCGGCAATATCGAACTTATCTTTAACGATAAAGTAATATTTGCCGTCTTTAGCTTGGTATTTCATGATTGTTACTGAACTCATTGCCTTTGCTCCTATTTTGTTATATTATATGTAGTTTGCGACTCTATATCAACGGGCTATTCCCTAATGGAAGAAGATTTTATGCTTCCGTTCAGCTATCTTAATCTGGTTTTCGAGCTGTCTAATGAAGGAGTTAGTGCGGTTGGTTTGTTCGTCAGAAGCTTCAGAATTGGGGAAAATCTCTTCAAAATCAAAAGTTGAATGCAGATAATACCGTAAGGGCATAAAATCGCTATCGCTCGCATCTAGGACAATGAAGCCATACTGTATATGAGGAAAGACTGATTTGTGGGTCCGGGCTTTCTCCGAATAAGTAATAATGTCGTGCGTGGAATAACCTCGAATTTTGCCTTCAACGACCACTAACGGAACTTTTTCGTCATTCTCAAGCTCCCGATAAATCAAAACGTCCACCGCATAAGATTTCTTACCCTTCCCATAATCAAGACCTTTGCCGTTAACGTCAATGCGGTCGCAAAAATTAGTGTAGGGCAAATTGGCTTGAGTGGTGATTTTATAACCTAAACCTTCGATTTGCGGTCGAATGAGGTCGACAAAATTCTTGATTGCATACTGTTCTGTGCCATCCCTAGTTTCTGCCTTGGTGTTGATAGCCATACAATACCCTTCTATTCTGTTTTGGCTTTTGCCAGTAATTCGTCCCAGTTTTCGTATTCGTAGGCTTGTTTGAGTAGTGGTAGCCAAAGTTCAATACGGTCTTCAGCTTTAGTGTCGATATAGCCGAGCAGTTCAAAGAAGCCAGCTCCAGGCTCGCAAGTATTCGAACCACCAACGACTGCCGAAATCGCAGGTGCATTATGTTCCAGGCAATACGTCGAAATCCGACCAAGATAAGCACCGAGGTTCGTTGGAATGACCGAAGGGTTATTAACCTCTTTCGCCAACTTAGCATATGGCATAGGAGTTCGCTCAGTCTTATTTTCCTTAACCCATTTAACCAAAATCTCGAAGATTGATTGGTCAATATCTGATAAAGTTGTTCTGTCGCTCATTTTTACTTTCCTTAATTAAATTCAAAAATCTTCTGGCACGATATAACAATACATAGCTTTATAGCCATCAGGAATTTCTCCAAAGTAGCCGCAGCCACCTTGCTCCTTTGAAGCACAATCAACGTAATTATATGGTTCTTCTTCTCTTGTTCCGTCAGGACAATAGTATATTCCGTTTTCTTTGTAGAAGTATGGTTTCATTCCCCAAACTCTGTTATCGACGGGCGTAGTCGGTTGGGCTGGTTGAGCAGGTTGGGTTGGTTGAGTAGGTTGAGTTGGAGTTTGCGTACTAGAAGCATCAGAAGTATTCGGCTTACTTGCAGATTGACTTTGGCTAGGCTGATTATTTGTGGTTTGATTTGAAGACGCAGTAGGCTTCGAGGTTTCTGTTGGTTTCTGCGTATCGGACGAAATTTTATCTTCACTTATTTGATTGTTTGAGCTATCGGAGTTATTGCCATTATTGTCAGTTTTAGTGTCCTCTGATTTGCTGTCGTTATTTTGTTCTAAAGTGGGCTCACTTGCGTTGGAAACATTTTGTTCCGAACTAGAGCTCATTACAATAGCCACTACTCCAGCAGTTATGCCAACCACAACAACCGTCGAAGTTACAATAACTGGCACAAGGTGGCTTGCAATGAAGGTTTTGATTTGTACGAACAATGATAGTTTACTCATTTTTACTCCTTTGAATAATCGATTACTTCCCAAAGATAGAGAGGTATTAGTTCTGGGTTAGAATAATATGCTTTAGTCCTTTCAAACTGTGCTAGGTCTTCTTCATATCTTGGAGAGAATTTATTAACACAGAATGAATTACTTCTCTCGTCTTTCTCTGTATACATATAACGATAGAACAGTCCATCATAATATTGGCACTCGGTTCTGAAATAATCCTCGAACTTATAATCCTTCGCACGAGGCCATTCTTTATATTTACCTAACTCTACCAAATAGTTTTGATACTCTTCCTCAGTTGCATTTGGGTTTACTGCTACACATTCCCAACGATGATATGAACCTTCTGATTCAGGTGCGTCAGAAATACGAACAACATTGACTTCGACTCCTTCTTTGAAGTTGCTCTTACAGCTATCTTTCATCGTTGATTCCGCAAGGATATCAATGGCTGGAGTAGGAATACTATTTACCACTGGAACAGAATGGACCAATTGCGAAGTCCACGGAATCGAATTAGCAATAGTTAACCCTGTGTAACCTACTACTCCTAGACCTAGAACCCAGCATAAGATTTTGATGAAGATTGGTTTCATATCGTCCTTTCTGTCGCAACTAAAAAAGCGACCACGTGTTAGTCGCTAAACTTTGACAAACGGAGTTTTGAAACCCTATCTGCTACACATGGTCGCATTTATGATTTCAAAACACCTACAAAGGTGTAGCCCGAATATCAAAGTTTAGCTATCACCATTATACTACAAAATCAGTCATTTAGCAAGCATGAAATTTTTTAATGGTGAACTCAATCGTAAAAATGCTGTTTATTCAAACGTAAAGCAGGCTTAGACAAACTTTTAGGACGATAATGACCAAAGATATATGGACTAGAGAAAAATGTGACTATTCCGCGAATTTTACGTCGTCCCGTTCAGACACAAGAGAAACAAGAAAGGTTGTTTAAACATAAACACAATAAGTTTGTTAGAAAATCAAAAAATAGGTATTGACTTATCGGCTCTTAATCCTTACAATAAACTCATTACCTGTGATTTAGCCCCAGACAAGAAAGACAAAAGGCTAGACAAGCAGTTGGTACTGGATAGGTAGAGCACCAAAAATATAGGGAGCGTGTGACATAAAATCGGGAGGATCCCCGAGGTCGCTTCTTCTCTACTTATTAGCGGTATGAGGACTGACATATCAAACTCATTTGTTTTGTGTGTCAGTTTTTTGGTCTGACATGCAACTGAAAGGAAAATATGTCTAGCCACACAACAGCTACTGTCCCAAAAACAGAAACTTTAAGCACCGATAACAACTCTGAAGCCCAGAACGGCAAAACCAAGAAAAAATCGGCTGCGACGACCGACCACATTATTAAAAGGCTTGTCGCGGAAAACACTCTATTTTACGACCAATACGGTGAATCTTGGTTATTACCAAAAAATGCTGGTTCGGGAATCTATAAAATCGGATCAAAAAAGTTTAACCGTTGGTTAGGGGGAACGGTTTTTGATACCTATGATTTCATTCTTAAAAATAACCAACCGAAAGATATTGCAAATGCTCTTGCGGGTATCGCCCTTTATAAAGGTGCTGGTAAAAAACATCTTGAAGTCCGCTCTCAATTAGTTGACGATGTTTTATGGTATGACCTCGGAGATTCAGCGGTACGTGCTGATAAATCTGGTTGGGAAATTGTCGAACAGCCACCGATTTTATTTAGACCATACGAACATCAAGAAAAACAGGTTCGTCCGTCAAAAAACGGAGACATCCAAGCCCTCCGACAATTTGTTAATATCAATTCAGACGAAGACTGGGCACTATTTCTGGCATTTACCGTCTCCGCCTTCATTCCGACCTTTCCGCAACCAGTTCTAGTTTTAACTGGCTCCCAAGGTGCAGGCAAGACTACTCCAATGAGGATGTTAAAAAAGCTAATTGACCCATCCGTTTTACCAAGCAATGGTTCACCAAGCGACCAAGAAGAGATGTCGAGAATGGCGGACAGGCATTTAGTGCTATTCTTCGATAACTTATCAAGTTTGCCGAACAAAGTGTCCGACGTCCTTTGCAAGCTGATAACTGGCGACGGTTTCTCCCGAAGAACCAAATTTACTGATGACGACGAAACTATCTTCGTATCAAAACGTGCCGTCATGATGAACGGTATTAACTCCTTCATTACCAGAGCCGACCTACTTGACCGTGCCATTATTTTAGACATCAAAAGAATTGCCGAAGACAAGCGACTACCCGAAGACGAGCTGTGGAGAAAATTTGAAACCGAACGACCAAAAATCTTGGGTGGTATCTTTGACGTTATCTCTAAAGCCATGTCGCTCTACGGCTTTTCAGTTCCCGAAAAACTTCCTCGGATGGCTGATTTTGCAAAATGGGGTATTGCTATCAATGAAGCTCTGAAACAGCTGAGCGACAATTGGCAGGTCGATTTCATGAGTGCTTATGAGCGGAATATTGACCGACAAAATGACGAGGCTATCCAATCTAACCCAGTAGCCATTGCTGCTAAATTATTGGTCGAAGATTCCATCGTTTGGGAGGGCACAGCGACCGACTTTTTCGATAAGTTTCAAGACTCCAAAAACTCCGAAAGATATTATCTCACCCGTCATATTATGTGGCCGAGAGACCCAAGCGGTATTGGTCGGGCCCTCGTTCGTGCCGAAACCAATCTCAAACGAGCTGGTATCTCTATTAGCCATTACCGCGAAGACAACAGACGGATGATCCGAATTTTTGACGAAACTAGGCGAGCGGAATACGAGGAGAACCAAAGACTAGCTAATAAGCGTCTAACCGAAGAGCAACAGAGATTTGCAGAGGAGCGACAAAAGGAGCAAGAGAGGCTAGGTCGAGAACTCACCAAGGACGACGAGCAACGTTTGCAAAACCGACTAAGCAACGAGGAGAAACTCCGCCAATTAAGGGCTAAACGAAAAAGTGGTGAAGTTTTGAACACTTACGAGAATGATTTGGTCAAGCAATTAGAAGCCAACATCAAACTTGTCCTTGGCGAAAAACTGGAACCCGAACAAATACCATTCTAGAATACACCAAATCCAGCAAATACGGATAAATGCTCTTTAATAATTGAATCAATCAAAGTCAATTAAACTCACCAATCTAAACCTGCCTTTAATTTCGATTTTAAGCATGGTTTGACAAGAGTTAGTGGCTGGAGATTACCCAAAGTATAGGGGTGAGGAGATTTAATTTTAATTTTTGAAGTCCATGCTCTACACTAGAGTTAGAACCGTTCCTTAACAATTTAGCCGAAAAACCTCGAGTATTACTTGTATATTGATGGTCGATGCTCAGTGGCAAATTGAATCACTATGCCACACCATTCGCTCGACCGACATATCAAGTAATACTTCGAAAGGTGCAGGTACTATGTCGGGACGAGAAAGCTCAGCGGACAGCACAACCTCAACACAAAAACTAGACGAAAACAAAATTACGGACGAAATGGCTCTAGAATATGCCGTTTTTCTGTACAACCTTTACCGAAAGGCAAAATTAAATTATAATTAAGAAAGGAATACAATGAGAAGTCAAGAGAAAGCACTAGTTAACTACAATACACTATTAAAAGCTCTCACCCGATATCAGGGTATAGATGGATATTCAAAGGGTGCCGCGAAGCAATTTGCCAAAAAATTGAATGCCGAAATTAAAAAGTTTCAGGGATATCAAACCGTATATTGGGTTCGTATTGGCGATAAACGATTACGCACTATCTATTCACATTGCAAACAATGTCCTGACGTAAAATATGTAATTTTTGATTATTTTGCGTGTTTTGCTAACTCTAGAAAAGACTACGAGGAAAGAGTGAAACCATTTAATGATTTAGGGGTCAAAGTAAAATTCATGTTTACTCAAATTCCGAATCTACATGACTCTTGGGAACACGTCGTCAATCTACTCACAAAGGAGAATTATGAAAAGTCAAAAGAATAAAGTAGTCGTAAATTATAACACATTGTTAGATAATTCCGCCAGCCAACAATACGGACAGAGGCACCTGATAGAGGCAGCTAGACAGCTTGCAGAAAATCTAAACGCAGAAATTATAAGCATTCAAACCGACGACGCAAAATCTTCTATTGTCAGTAAGAAGCAGTTAGATAATCTGTATTTGTACTGCAAACAGCACCCTGACGTTAAATATGTATTTTTTGATTATCCCGATCGTTTGTTTCATTCAATAGCTGAATCTTATAAAAAACTGCAACAGTTTAATAAGCTAGGGGTTAAGGTAAGATTCATATATAATCAAATGCCGACACCTCCTAACTACTTATGCAGTATTGCAGACTTAATAATAGCTGAGGAAAACTATGTCAGGGCAAATCGAGGCGATAGCCAATTGTAGAGTTTCCTCCAACGAGCAACTCAAAAATAATAGTCTTCGCCGTCAAAATGATTCAGTTCGTCAGTTTGCCGAAAAACTCAACGTTAAACTTGTCAAAACTTGGAGCCAGAGTGTTTCTAGCAAGAAGGGTAACAATGTTAATCGTAAAGATATAACCGAAATGCTCGATTATTGCAAAAAACATAGGCGAGTAAAATACCTACTTATTGACGAAGTTGACCGCTACATGCGGTCAATGGAAGAAGGATTCCATTTTATAGCATTGTTTAGGCTGATAGGAGTGAAAGTTCGTTTTGCTTCCAACCCTGAACTTACAACTGATACAGCTGTCGACTCACTGCTTTTCGCTTTCGAAATGTATAAGGCGGAAGGGAGTAACGAAGAGAGACAACATAAAACTATTTCTGGCGAACGTCAAGCCATTCGTGAGGGGAGATATCCATTCTCCCCTAAGTTTGGCTATATGAAACCGCCGAGAGCAGACGGAGAAAAAGCCAAACCTCATATTCTCAAGCCAGAACTAGGTGAACTTCTAGGAACTATTTTGAGCCGTTTAGCAGAGGGGTTGACTGACCTCTCTGGCTCATTATCGGAGTATAATAACTCCAACTATGTTACAAGCGGTAAAGGTCGCCGCTTGCGTATGGATAGATGGCGACAAATCGTGGTTGACCCATTTTATGCTGGCATTATAGACGTCAAAAAGCAAATTAACGAGCGAAACGAGCACGGACTTCACGAACCTTTAATTGCCAAAGACCAACACTTACGAATTTTAGACATCGTAAATCGTAAAGCCAAAAGAAGTAGTGGACCGAGAAAAGGCGGAAATCCTGAGTTCCCACTTAATACCATCCTTTTTTGCGAGAAATGTTATAACGAAGAGCTAGCACTTGGGCATGAAGGTATTCATAATAAGGGTAAGTTTTGTGGTGGGAGCTCAACAAACGGCAAAGGAACTAAAAAATATCCGAAATATCAATGCCGAAAATGTGGCAGATTGATTGGCAAGGATGACGTTAATGCTGAGATAACTATGTGGCTAGACAACCTTGATTTTACGGAAGAAGGACGTAAAAAGCTACTCAAGGCATTAGATAGGATATGGAAAATCGAAGGCGAGCACGACAAAAGCCAAATAACCCAACTTAACCAGCAACTGGCAAATATGTGCAGGCAAAAGGATGACATGCTTAATAAGCTACCAAGCATTGCCAGTGATGTTGTATTGAGGGATATGGAAGCTAAAATCGAACAACAGACCGAGGAAATCGCAAAACTTGAAGCTGAAATCAGGAATCTAACCGACAATGAGGATAAAAATCGAGGAGAATTTATTAGTTTTGCTCTTGAATTTGCTGATAATTTAGGTCGTGATTTTCTTCGACTTTTACCCGATGATGCCAAAAAGTGTAAACTTTTGCTATTTCCTGACGGTTTTTTCGTGGACGCAAATAAAAAAGTTTACATCCCGAAAATTAGCCCATTTTATAGATATAGAGCCAACAAAAAAGCATCCGATGATGCTAATTTGACCAATTTGGTACACCGGATAGGATTCGAACCTACGACCCTCTGTTCCGAAGACAGATGCTCTAATCCACTGAGCTACCGGTGCGAGGCACCTTTCCCACTAGCTTACGAACCAATTGGGCAAATCAAGACGGTTAACTCGAGAACAATTCTAGTAATTCCTAAATTAGAACACTGGAGTTATGGTGAGTCGGGAGGGACTCGAACCCTCGACACCCTGCTTAAGAGGCAGGTGCTCTAACCAGCTGAGCTACCGACCCAAAAAATATTTAGTAACTGGATGATTATTTTTTTGCGATAATTATCTCAATAAGATTGAGACATCCACTGCCCTCAAAAACCGGAGGTTTTCTAAGAGATCGCCACAATAGATTGTTAATTTGTCACCACCTAGTGACTTCTACATTATAGCACGTTAGGTGATTTTTTTGAAGAACTTTTTGCTATATTTGGTCTTGTCGCATAATTCCATCAAAAAAGTAGTGTTATACTTGTAATATGTAT